>JBBTZN010000098.1:0-4824 GCA_038061355.1 Patescibacteria group bacterium
GGTGACGTCTTTTATGTTCATTCTCGACTTCTCGAACGAGCCGCCCGTCTCAATAGTGATAACGGTGGTGGTAGTTTGACCGCCCTACCAATTATTGAAACGCAGGCCGGCGACGTTTCGGCCTATATTCCGACCAATGTGATTTCGATTACCGACGGCCAGATCTACCTTGAATCAGACCTTTTCTATCAAGGTATTCGGCCGGCTTTAAACGTTGGTTTATCGGTTTCTCGGGTTGGTGCCACGGCTCAAACTAAGGCCATGAAGAAGGTGGCCGGCACGCTCCGTCTTGATTTGGCTCAATACCGCGAATTAGCGGCCTTCGCTCAATTTGGTTCCGATCTCGATTCGGCCACTCGCGCCCAACTGGAACGGGGTAAGCGTTTAGTTGAACTCTTGAAGCAGAATCTTGAATCGCCGCTGGGGGTGGCCGAGGAGGTAATTGTCCTTTACGCGGGTACATCCGGCCTGCTCGATGACGTACCGGTCGAAAAGATTCACGCCTTCGAAGAAGAGTTGGTGAAGTACACTACCCTCCAGGCGAAGGAATTTATTCTCGACTTTATGACGCAACCCGAGCTAACCGAGGAGCGGGAGAAGAAAATTCGTGAAATTATCGAAACTATCAAAAAACGCTTTACTGACGAAGAACCTAAGAATCTAAGAATCTAAGAACCTGGAGTCTATATGGCTGCCTCTGGTCGCGATTTACGACGAAAAATCAAATCGATTCGCTCGACGCAAAAGATTACGTCGGCGATGCAACTGGTCGCTGCCTCAAAAATGCAACGCGCCACGCGTCAGGCAATTGAATCGCGACCATTTTCGATGTTAGCACATGAGATTGTTGCGTCGATCACCACGTCTGGCGCTGGTCAGTCGAGCAGCGAAGTGAGTCACGCGTCACTCTTGGTGAGTCGCCCGATCAAGACGGTTCTCGTGCTACTAGTGACGACGAATCGTGGCTTAGCTGGTTCACTCAATACCCAACTTTTCCGCCATTTTACTGCCTGGCGTCAGGAACAGTTAGCAAAAGGCCACACTGCCAAAATTGTGGCCGTCGGGGTCAAGGGTCGTCAATTTGTGACTCGGTTTGCCCGGGCTGATTTAGTGGCTGATTTTCCCGCTCCCGATCGAGTACCAGATTATGCACAGGCTACGCCAATAGCCCAGCTCCTAATTGATGAATTTAGCCAGAGCCGGGCTGATGCCGTTTATCTGGCCTACAATCGATTTGTTTCAACTCTGCGTCAAGAGCCGGAGATTGTCCCATTTTTGCCCTTTAGACAGGACAGTAAAGAGTTAGAAGTAGGACTTACGCAAATTGGGAACACTCCAGAAGTGACGATCATGAGCCGTGCGAAGGACACTCCTGGAGTGAAGGAAAATTTGCGTAAGTCCTTAGAAGTAAAGAGTAAAGAGACTGACCACGAGACGCTTTTTGAACCGTCACGCGAAGAAGTCATGGCTGGTTTATTGCCCCGCTACCTGCGCGTTCGTTTGTATCAAGTCTTGCTCGAAACTCACGCCTCCGAGCAAGCGGCCCGGATGCTGGCCATGAAAAATGCGACCGATAACGCCGGCGATTTATTGGACGATTTAACTTTAACCTATAACAGCCTTCGTCAAGCGGCGATTACCGGCGAACTTTTGGATATTGCCGCCGGCGCCGCAGCCTTGGAGAGCTAATTAGCTTTTTAGCTTTTTAGCTGCTTAGGTTTTCCCTAACAAGCTAATAAGCTAAGATTCTAACAAGCTAATGGAAGGAGTCCCTATGTCACCAACTGCCACCAAATCGGAAGAAAAAATCAAACAGGCTTCTGGTAAAATCACGGCGGTGATCGGGCCTGTCGTTCTTGTCAGTTTTGCCGAAGACGACCTACCCAATCTTTACGACGCCCTGACCATCGAATTGGCCGAATCTGGCAAAGAGGCGGCTAAACAGCTTGTTTTAGAAGTCGAACAACACCTTGGCGGCGGGGTGGTCAAAACCGTGGCCATGGGGGCCACTGATGGTCTTACCCGCGGCCAAGAAGTGAAAGCGACTGGTGCTCCAATCCAGGTGCCGGTTGGTAAAGAGGTGATCGGCCGGATGTTTTCCGTGACCGGCGCGCCGATCGATGGTCTGCCGGCGCCCAAGACCGAGGCGTCTTTACCAATTCATCGCCCGGCGCCGAGTTTTGAAGATTTAGCCTCCGGCACTGAAGTCTTCGAAACTGGTATTAAAGTTATTGATTTGATTGCCCCTTTTACGAAAGGCGGTAAAGTTGGCCTTTTCGGCGGGGCTGGCGTCGGTAAAACCGTGATTATCACCGAGCTTATCCGTAACATTGCCGCCGTCCACGGTGGTAACTCGGTGTTTGCTGGCGTTGGTGAGCGCACCCGCGAAGGTAACGACCTCTATCATGAAATGAAAGAATCGAAAGTCCTCGATAAAACAGTGCTTGTCTTCGGCCAAATGAATGAACCCCCGGGGGCTCGCCTCCGAGTGGCCTTGGCTGGCTTGACTTTTGCCGAATACCTGCGGGATTTAGAAGGCGGCAAGGACATTCTTTTCTTTATTGATAATATTTTCCGTTTCACCCAAGCTGGTTCCGAAGTTTCGGCGCTCCTCGGGCGCATGCCATCGGCGGTCGGGTATCAACCCAACTTGGCGACCGAAATGGGTGGCCTTCAAGAACGGATTACCTCGACCAAAACGGGTTCGATTACCTCGGTGCAGGCCGTCTATGTACCAGCCGACGACCTAACCGATCCGGCGCCAGCCACAACTTTCGGCCACCTCGACGCTACCGTTGTCCTCTCGCGACCCTTAGCCGAACTGGGCATTTATCCCGCTGTTGACCCCCTTGAATCAACCTCTGTCATTCTCGACCCGCGCGTGGTTGGCGACGATCACTACGCCGTCGCCCGCGGCGTCCAAAAAGTATTGCAACGTTATAAAGATCTCCAAGATATCATCGCGATTTTAGGCGTTGACGAACTTTCCGAAGACGATAAGATTCTCGTCGCTCGCGCCCGAAAAATTCAAAAATTCCTCTCCCAACCGTTCTTTGTGGCCGAAGTCTTTACCGGCCGGCCCGGTAAATATGTTAAGCGTGAAGAAACTGTCGCCAGCTTTAATAAAATTCTGGCCGGCGAATTTGATCATATCTCCGAGCAAGCCTTCTACATGAAGGGTTCGATTGACGAAGTCCTTGAGGAATACGAAAAGTCAAAGGACTCATCGAATTAGGAATTATGAATCAGGAATTACGTAAAATTACGACCTTTACTGATCTCGATGCCTGGCAAGAAGGCCACAAGTTTGTTTTGGCAATATATAAAACAACGACAGATTTCCCAAATGAAGAGGTTTTTGGCTTAACGAGTCAAATTCGCCGAGCGGCGGTTTCAATCACTTCAAACATTGCTGAAGGATTTAGTCGATATTCTTACAGGGAAAAGGCCCAATTTTATCAGATATCCTTAGGTTCTGTAACTGAAGTGCAAAATCAGCTTTTGATCGCCAGAGATGTTGGTTATCTGGTGTCTGAAGAATTCAATCCCTTGGCTAAACAAGCTATCAAAATTCACAAGATTATCAATGGATTAATAAAGTCATCAAGAACCATAATTCCTAATTCCTAATTCATTATTCAAAGAGGTGTCAATGAAATTCCGACTTATCACCCCTGAACGGATCGCGTTTGAAGCCGATATCCAGTCGATTACCCTGCCGACTATGACAGGTGAGATCACTGTCTTACCCGGCCACATCCCTCTCGTTTCCCAACTTGGCCATGGTGAGTTAATTATTCGAGATAAGCAGGAACACGCCTTTGCTGTCGCCGGAGGTTTCGTTTCCGTGATGGGCGAGACGGTTGACGTCTTGGCTGAATCCGCTGATCATGCCGATGAGATTGATTTGCAAAAAGCTGAAGAGGCTAAAGCCCGGTCCGAGAAACTTCGCGAAGCCGCCCAAGGTGAAGAAGAATTAGCTACAGCTTCAGCTGCCCTCGAACGAGCTCTGGCGCAAATTAAAGTCGCCGGCCGCAAACGCAAACATCACCTCCGTGGCTAATTGTTGATTTGATATTTTCCACCACTTCCAGAAAATGAAAAATTTCTTTCTATTTCTTTCTATTATTATCTAAATACGATCGTACACAGACAATAATCACTCGGTTAATTTAGTGGCGGAAGGATCCCTTTTTCCTCAAACAATTTTTGATAATGTTGTTCCCCGTCAAGTGTATCAGCGGTGATATAGATGAGATCGGATTTGAGGTCGTAGGCGTCGCGAATCCGCTCAACAATCAGTCGCAGATCATAAGGGTACAGAAAGACGCTTTTTTGAAGTTGATGACAGCCGAGTTGGTTAAGTTTTCGCCGAAGCAAATCGCGGCCAAGTCGGTGATGTTCAGGAATATCGAAAATAACGACATGCCATTTACCATCCCATGGTTTTCCTCGCGGGCTGTCTAATTTATCCGAAAGGATGCGTTTGATATGGCGTCGGCCGTTGTCTGTCAGCTCTAATCCCTCTTGAATTACCTTTCCGGTTTTTTGAACCAGGCCTTGTTTTTCTAACCGATAGAGGGCTTGGACAATTCGTGACCGTTCGGCCCATTGTTCTTTATGGATGAGATGGCGATATCCTCGCCAAACAGGGCCAGAAAAAATAACATCATCAATTACCCCACCAATTTCAAGAAGCAATAATTGGCTCTGCAAGCCCACTTTTTTCCAGCGAATAATTTTATGATTATTTCGTTTCATATTATTAGGACTTTCTCATTATTAGGACTTACGCAGTGCCGTCATTGCGAGTGTCGGCCGAAG
>JBBTZN010000099.1:0-7246 GCA_038061355.1 Patescibacteria group bacterium
AGATAATAAGGGCAACGGCAAAACCAATCAAGCCGAGTAAGATTTGGGCTGACAACCTCGTCCGGAAAGTTTCGCCTAAATTCAGTCGGTCGAACCACCAGAAATCAACAACGATGTTCGCAAGGTGGGGCAGGGCACGGAAAAGACCATAGCCGAGAACTATTAGACCGATAATAAAACCGCCAACAATTCTGGCTGACCGCCGAGGTGGTGTTGATGGTGTCATATACCCTCCCTTAATTACAGCTGTAGACATCACACTCTCAAAACCAGATCAGGATCATGGTTTGATTTTGGCAGTGTAATCTTAGTTGTCTAATGTGATGACACTCCAACTTAGATAAATAAGACAGGAAGCCTACAATGGATACTCTACTGACATCGGAGGAAAAATGCCAGCTCTTGAGGAGCATCCCTGATAATTAGTAATTAGGGGACGGTTCTTATTTGACCTAAAGATTTTCTATTCACCCCAGGGTGTATATAGTCAAGTACGTCGAGTGGTAAAAACTGGCCGAATTTGCTAGCATTTAGCCGTGTCAAACCAAGATCTCGCGACCATTTTTAAGGCCTATGACATCCGTGGCACGGTTGGCGAACAGCTAACCCCAGACTTTACCTATAAGGTTGGTCGAGCTTTGGCTGATTATCTTCCTGTTCTTGGTTCCGTCGCTGTAGGCTACGATATGCGGCCAGATTCAGCGGCGCTCGCCCAAGCCCTGCGTGACGGCCTCACCAAACAAGGGCGGCCAGTCATTGATATTGGTCGGGTCACGAGCGATATGATCTATTTTGCGGTTGGTAAATTCGGATTGGCTGGCGGAGCCGTGGTCACCGCCAGCCACAATCCTGGCAAAGATAATGGCCTAAAAATTTATCGTGACGGGGTGCGAGCGGTGGGGCTTGCCAGTGGCCTGGCCCAGATTCGCGACGCCGTTCTCGCGGAAAATTTCAAACCCGCGGCGACCACTGCCGGCACTATGATCGCTCGCGATATCACGAAAGAGTGGGTGGAACACTGCCTCACCTTTGTGACGACGCCTCTCAAGCCTTTCCGTATCGCGATTGATGCCGGTAACGGCATGGCGGGAGCGATTTTGCCCCACATCCTCCCAAAACTAGGGTTAGATGTGAAGGAAATGTATTTTGAACCCGATGGCACCTTTCCTAACCACGAAGCCAATCCCCAAAAACTAGAGAATCTCCAAGATTTGATTGAAACAGTCAAACGTGACCAGCTTGATTTTGGTTTGGCCTTTGATGGCGATGGCGACCGAGCCGTTCTGGTTGCCGATCTCGGGCGGTCTGTCTCGGGTAGTGATTTTATTGCGCTTGCCGCCAAGCATTATTTGAAGCTCCATCCCGGCGCCACCATCGTCCATGAAGTCCGAACAAGTCGAGCCGCCCGCGAATTGATAAGTGAGTGGGGTGGCCAGCCTTTTCGCGTGAAAGCCGGCCGCATTTATATCGGCGAGGCCATGCGTGAGCGTGATGCGCCTTTTGGTGGCGAAACATCGGGCCATCTCTTTTTTAAGGACAATTACTTTGCTGACTCGGGCCTGATTGGGGCCCTTGTGGCGATGGTCGCCCTCTCGGAAAGTGGAGAGCGTCTCTCAACCTTGATTGATACGTATCACCGCTACCTCATGATTCCGGAGATGAATCTCAAAGTTGCCGATGCCGTGGATGTGCTGACGCGTCTCGCCGAGCATTTCCAAGATGGTATTCAGGACCGCCTCGATGGCCTGACGGTCAACTATCCCGATTGGTGGTTTAACCTGCGTGTCAGCAATACCGAGCCGGTTGTTCGGCTCAACCTTGAGGCCAATGATCAAGCTCTTTTAGAAGCCAAAACTTCGGAAGTCGTCGGGATAATTAAGGAGGAAAAATGAGTACGCTCCGTGGCTCACTTACCTACGAACCAGTTGAGCTCAACTTTGGTACTTCGGGTCTCCGCGGCCTGGTTGTCGACATGACTGATCTTGAGTGTTACCTCAACACCGTCGGTTTTTTGAAATTTCTAGAGACGCATGACAATTTGCAGCCAGGCGCAACCGTCTATCTCGCCGGCGATCTGCGCGATAGCACGCCACGTATTATGCAGGCTGTTCAGGCTGCGTGTGAGGATAATGGTTACAAAGTTGTCTACTTAGGCTTAATCCCGACTCCCGCTCTGGCCCTCTATGCGCTCAAATCCCGGGCGCCAGGCATTATGGTTACTGGCAGTCACATTCCGGCCGACCGCAACGGCATTAAGTTTTATAAATCAGCCGGCGAAGTTTTAAAGGGTGACGAGGCGGCGATTAAGGAAAATGTTGCGGCAGTCCGGATCACGATCTATAACCAAGCGGCAACTGATACCCAATTTGATGCCCAGGGTTTCCTTAAAAAAACCATCAATCTTCCTGGGCAGGAAAAGGCGGCCACGACCGACTTCCTCAACCGTTTTACGACTATTTTTGCCCCCAACACATTTCAGGGCAAGAAGATCGTTTTCTACCAACATTCGGCGGTTGGCCGTGATCTGATCACCGACATTCTTATTCATCTCGGCGCCGAAGTAATTCCCGTTGGCCGTTCTGACGTTTTTATCCCGATAGATAGCGAGAATGTAACGCCCGAACATAAAGACTACTTCCGCCGGCTGACCAAAGAAAACCCTGATTGCTTCGCTATCATCTCCACGGACGGTGATAGTGACCGGCCCTTTGTGATCGATGAGACAGGGGAATTCCACCGCGGTGACGTGCTCGGTGCTGTTGTTGCCGCCTGGCTCAAAGCCGATTTCGCCGCTTGCACCGCCACCACCTCTGACGCCGCCACCGACTACTTAACGGCTAAGCAGATTGACTGGGAACAAACCAAAATTGGTTCGCCATATGTTGTCGAGGCGATGATCGACGCCAGCGCGGCCGGCAAACTTCGTCCGACTGGCTGGGAAGTGAATGGTGGTTTTATGACCGGTTCTCAATTTAAAGTAAACGGCCAGGAGCTTCCGTCGCTCCCAACGCGAGACGCGACCCTGCCAATTCTAGTTGCCTTGATAGCTGCTCTTGAGGCCAATTTGAAAATTTCCGAGCTTTTCGAAGAGCTACCCAAACGCTATACGAGTTTTGCCCAAATCGGTAACTTCCCCACTGCCACAGCCAAAGCCATCGTTGCCCATTTTTCTGAAGATAACGACCAAACAAGAAAAGAATTGGCGAAGTATTTTAAAAAGAAAAACGGTTTTGGCCAGATCAAGTCGATTTCTACCATCGACGGCGTCCGGATCCTCTTTGCCAGCGCTGATGTTTTTCATATGCGGCCAAGCGGCAATGCCCCAGATTTTCGGGCCTATAGTATTGCCGACTCACAATCTCGCGCTGATGAAATCGTGGCCCTGGCCATTGCCGAACCAGACGGTCTCTACCGCCAGATGGAAAAATCCCTCCTAAAAACCTAAGAACCTACAACCTACAAACTACGAACCTCTCTTGGCCGTGGCAGGGAAGTCATTTAGAATAGCCAAATGGGTAAACAGACTGTCCAGCACCTCTATCTTCGTCGGGCTACCCGGGTTGCTCTTGTGTTAGCCGGCTTGCCATTTGTGCGTTTTGTCGGCCTAACTGGTTCGGTCGCCCGAGGAACAGCCCACGAGGGCTCGGATATCGATTTTTTTATTGTGGCGAATCCGGGCCGTCTTTTCACCGTCCGCCTATTAGTTTCATTATTCGTTCACTTGTTCGGTCTACGTCGCCACGGCCAAAAAATCAGTGGCCGTATTTGTTTAAACCGGTATCAAACAACTGATGCCTTAGAAATCCTCCCACACAACCGCTACCATGCCCAGGATTTAAGCCAGCTCATTCCTCTGGTTGATCTTGATCATATCTACGATCAATTTCGGCTTGCTAACCGTTGGATGGCCCAAGACTTTGGCAGCGACTTTCCCGCCCACAAACACCGTCCCAGTCGATCTTTACGGTTTAGTCAGTTGACTCGTCGCCCGCTAGAGTGGCTACTGGCCGGTTGGCTTGGCGAGTGGCTGGAGGTTAAAACCAAAGCCAGCCAAACAAAAAAGATTGCGGCTAACCCACTCACTAGCCAGTATCCCGAGTCGATCCAGGTTTTGGATACCCGCCTTACCTTTCATCCTCCGGGTCCTGGTGAAACTAATGACGATCTTACGCGTTGGGATGCCGCGGCGGCGGCTTATGACCTTCGCCAGGGACGTTTTGGTGACCCCTTCCGTCGTCTCTTAATTGATCCGGTTCTTTTTAATCTGCTCGGTGATGTCCGCGGCCAAATAATCCTCGATGCTGGTTGTGGCAATGGCTATTTAACCGAAAAACTTGCGGAAAAGGGCGCGACAGTGATCGGGATTGATGGCGCCCCTCTGATGGTTGCCCGCGCCCAAAAAAACTTTCCTAGCCGCCATTTCGAGGTGGCGAATCTCGCTGTTTCTTTGCCATTTGCCAATCAACAGTTCGATGTCGTCATTGCCAATATGGTTATTCATAGTTTGGGTGAACCAGCTACCGCCTTAAGCGAGTTTCATCGTCTCTTAAAACCAACCGGTCGGCTTTTTCTTACCTTGCCGCATCCGGCCTTTGCCTATCCGGTTGGCGTTACTCGGCGCGACCTGCTTAGCCTTCTCGCGCGCCGCCCGGCCACAATGTCTGTCTCAAACTATTTAACTTCTCGGTCGGTGGCTGTGCCGATGGAGGGTCTCACCTTACCAACTCTGCGCTACCATCGACCACTTACCATATACGCTAACCTCATTCGCGAGGCCAATTTTCAGATTAACCGTCTCGTTGAACCAGCTCCATCAGCGAGCAAAGGGCAACTTGCAAAACAAGTTTTGGCGGTGCCTGACATCCCGCTCATTCTTGTCTTCGAGCTTCGTCCCTCTTGACCCCTCACATGAAATCAACCGTGCTTTGCACAAGCCACGAAGTTTGTTGATTTCATGTGAGGGGTTGACTTTATTCCTATTTTTTGGTGTTCTAGGTGATGGTGGATGCAATTGATGATCCCCCTCATCAACGCATCCGCCACTTAGAAGATTAAAGGAGGCTTTGTGTGTTCAGACAATGAATAGTACAGGGCCTTTTTGAGACTTATATCAGATCAATAAAAGTAGTGTGGAGGTGCTGTATGGCAACCAAACTCCGACCCTTAGGCGACAAAGTCGTCGTCAAACCGCTCGATCGAGCCCAAGTTACCAAAAGCGGGATTTACATTCCCGAAACTGCCAAAGAGAAACCGCAGGAGGGCGAAGTCCTCGCCGTCGGTACGGGTAAATATATTGATGGTAAACTCGTTGCCCTTGATGTCAAGATTGGGGATAAAGTTTTGTTTTCCAAATATGGTGGTGACGAAATTAAACTCGATAATGAAGAGTTAAAGATCATAAGTGAATCTGACATCCTCGCAGTGATTGAATAAATAATAGGTTTGCAGCTGTTAGTCATCAGCTCGTAGCGACTGGGTTATTCCTAAGAAGCTAAGAAGCTAAGAAGCTAAGAAGCTGCTCCGGAAGGAGCATTATGGCCAAACAACTCAAGTTCAGGGAAGAAGCCCGGGAAAGTCTCAAGCGAGGAGTAAATATTCTCGCCAATGCCGTGAAGGTGACGATTGGCCCCAAGGGTCGAAACGTTGTCTTAGATAAAGGCTTTGGTTCGCCCACAATTACCAACGACGGTGTCACTATCGCTAAAGAAATTGACCTCGTTGATAAGTTTGAAAATCTGGGGGCCCAGCTTGTTAAGCAGGTGGCCGAGAAAACCAACACAGTTGCCGGTGACGGCACGACCACGGCTACCGTCCTCGCCCAGGCAATTGTTAACGAGGGTTTGAAGGTGGTTACCGCCGGTGCCAATCCTATGGCTATTCGCCACGGGATTGAGAAGGCGGTGCGCGCGGTTGTCGAAGAGCTCAAAAAGAGTGCTAAGACCGTCGCTGGCAAGAACGAAATTGCCCAGGTGGCCGCTATCTCGGCTAACGATGTCGAAATTGGAGACTTGATTGCCGAGGTTATGGATACTGTTGGCCGTGATGGCGTCATCACCGTCGAAGAGTCCAAAACGCTCGGTATGGAAAAAGAAGTTGTTGAGGGTATGCAGTTTGATCAGGGTTTTATTTCCGCTTATATGATGACTGACCCAACCCGTCAGGAAGCGGTGCTCGATGGCCCAGCCATTCTACTGACGGACAAAAAGATTAGTGCCATTGCCGACATTCTGCCTCTTCTCGAACAAATGGCTCAAGCTGGCAAAAAAGATCTCTTAATCATCGCTGAAGATATTGACGGTGAGGCTTTAGCCACCTTGATTGTGAATAAACTGCGCGGTGTCTTTAATACCGTGGCTATCAAGGCGCCGGGTTTTGGTGATCGTCGCAAGGAAATGCTTCGCGACATCGCGGTTTTAACCGGTGGGACTGTTGTTTCCGAAGAGACCGGTATGGAACTAAAAACGGCCACCATGGAACATCTCGGCCACGCTCGTCGAGTTCAAATCGATAAAGAAAAAACCACTATTATCGAGGGTAAAGGTCAGCCCGAAGAGGTCAAAGCCCGTCTCGATCAGATTAAAGCGCAAATTGCCAAAACGACCTCCGATTATGATCGTGAGAAGCTCGAGGAGCGCATGGCTAAGCTGGCTGGCAAAGTTGGTGTCATTAAGGTTGGGGCGGCCACCGAAGTTGAACAAAAAGAGAAACAGCATCGAGTGGAAGATGCCGTTTCGGCGACTAAAGCGGCTGTTGAAGAGGGGATCGTCGCTGGCGGCGGCGTCGCTCTCGTGGATGTGATTCCTGTTCTCGACAGTCTCGATCTCGTCGGTGAGGAAAAAATTGGTCTGCAAATTCTGCGGCGCGCCCTCGAAGAGCCAATGCGTCAGATTGCCGAAAATGCTGGCAAAGATGGAGCGGTGATTATTGACCATGTCAAAAAGCTCGACAAGGGTTTTGGGTACAACGCGGCCAGCGATGAATTTGGCGACATGATGAAGATGGGTGTGATTGATCCGCTCAAAGTCACCCGAGCGGCCATTCAAAATGCCGCTTCGGCCGCGGCCATGATTCTGACCACCGAAGCGATCGTTACCGAACTGCCGGAAAAGAATCCGCCAGCTGGCGGACCACCAATGCCGGGCGGCATGGGTATGGACTACTAGGTAGGAAGTAAAAAGGCAAAATTAAAAAAGACCTCTTTCAAAACCCTCTTTCGTAGCGAAACACTTTCTCTCGAGTAGAGTGT
>JBBTZN010000100.1:0-1188 GCA_038061355.1 Patescibacteria group bacterium
ATTCTTGATTATTCGGATCTTGAATCAAGCCGTTCCAAGTGGCCGTAAATCCTTCACTGGGTTTGGTAGGAATAATTCTTTCCGGTCTTAACGACATAGCCTCTAATGGACAAAGAGCATCAGGTAATTGGATTGACTGGCCATCTTTCTTAATAGTAATTCCGCGGCTGTAACAGCCAGTTATCTCACCGCTTTCATGGTTGACAGTAATATCGTCAGCTTCAAGATTGACGAAAGTAAAGGTAACTTTAGCATCTCCTGAAGGATAGTTGGATTGGTCGGTTGTTAGCGCCGATAGGATAGCGCCAGTAACTTGAGTATTATCAGTTTTTGTACCAGTGCTGTCTGAAATCGTATTCGGATCAGTCGGCTCAACCATCACTGCTTTTTCCGGTGGGTTGAGCTTGACGATCGCGATTGCGCGCGTCACAGCCGGAGCCGTGGCGTTGGCAAATTCAACTAATTCGATTTGGTAGGAATCGGCTGAAACCGCTTTTCCGTTCAAGGTTTGATCCCATGGAAGGATCTCATCCGGCCGGTTCGGCTCGAGTAAAAGATCCTTCCAAACCGTTACGCCGTCTATCTTAATGCCGTAACGGTAGGGGTTGCTAACACGTGTGCCGATTGAAATTTTAACCGGCACGCCAGCGTCGTAAGTGCATTGGTCAGTGCCAATGGTCAGATTAGAAATAACTACCGGCGCCGGACAGCTCGTGGGCGACGGCGGCGCCATCACGACTGGCGTAGTGGGCAGCTGAACCGGTTGAGCAATAACAAAGCTAACTGAAAGCTTGGGATCAAAAGTTGTCACGGCTTGGTAAACGCCCGGCGTTACTTGTTGCGCTTTGCCTTCGACCGTCAGATGGAATTGATCCCACGTTTCCTCGACGCTTTCACCTGGCGCTAGAACGACATCTTGATTGGCTAGATTCGGACATTCCACTTTTTGATCGTTGACCGATTTGTCATTAACCATAAATTCGATTGGTCCGCCGCAGAAGCCGCTTCCGCCCGGAATAGTCAGTGACTTACTGCCATAATTCGTTAAGGTAGCGACAATCTTAGGCTTTTCAAACCATTCACCCGCGGAATACCACTGCTTATCGGTTTGGAGCACCAAATTATTTTTAACATCGGTCGGTTGGCCGAGCGGTTATCTTTATCGGCCGGATTAACCACCACTGTCAC
>JBBTZN010000101.1:0-3695 GCA_038061355.1 Patescibacteria group bacterium
TAACTTGGCTTTAGAATAAGCCGTGAGCCATGATCGTCCAGGTATCGGTGTAGTCTTCAGCCGCGGCGGTGACAGCCGAAATGGTCGCAATGGCGTAGAAAGTAATGGTATCGCCATCGGTCGTACCATTGGAGGAAGCAACCCGTTCGTAGGTGCTGGACGGAGTGCCGCCGGTAGTTGAACCGTTACCAAGATATTCGGCATCGATTGTGAGATTTCCGTCGCCGGTGGTCGAATCGGTCGTCTCATTAACTTCGATTACATAACCTTCCGTACCCACCGTAGGGGCCTCGGGCGAGTCATTAACGGTACCGGTGCGATCGAGAATTTCTCCAGTTTTGGCCGAAGCCAAACCACTGGCGTTGCTGGCTTTAAGAAGCACTTCATAACCCATATTGGCATTAGTGGCGATTTGCAGGGTGTCGCTCGTGCCATTCGAACGATTAGCTGAAGCTGATGAAAGTTCGGCGGCCCAAGTAACGGCCATGTCGCCGGCTGTCAAAGTGAAGATCGGATCGACGGCCGCGGTGACAGAGAAGGTAGTGTCAGACAAGGTGTAAACCTCAACATTTGTCGCGTGACCTACAACATTACTACCAGAAAGGGTCACGACTCTAATTTCGTCGGCGCCAGTGCCATCAGGCGTAACTGCGCCGGTGACTTTGAAAGCATAGAGAGTATCGGCGGCCAAGGCAGAGATCGCAAAGTCAACCGAATAGGTGCTGACAATCTCGGCGGCAGTAGCAGTCATGCCCGGCATCACGGTGACTGAATTGCCATTTAAGGCGCGCAGAGTGGCGGTTGAAACAGTATAGGCAGAGGCCGCACTCATGGCCCAGGTGCTAGGAAAAGTCAGGCGAATTTCGTTTTCGGTGACTGCATCGTCAGTGGGTGTCTTGACATAGACAGTCATGGGGCTGCCGGCGCTGACGACGGTCGCCGTTTGGTTGTCGAAGGTAATCGAGGCCTGGGTGAGGTCGGTGTGGGCGGCGAAAGCCGCTTGCGGCAACATGGGGACGACAAGACTTAAGATAAAGGTGGCGAGAGTTAGTTTTGCAGACATTTTATAAGACATTTTTCTCCTTAAATATTTATATGATTTAATTTCGATTTAGACTTTATATTGTTTTTATTTTTCCGATTATTTTTTGTTTTAGATTATTGACATAAATAAATAATGACAAATAAAAATAGACGGTAAGCACCGATCTATCTTAAAAACACCTGGTTACATATTCCCTCCCTTTTTATTTTTGTTTACTTTTAGACTGTTTGATTGTCCAGTGGCACTTTGTCTGATGCAAATGTAAATTTTCTAAGAATAACTGTCAAGGTTAATATTGTGGATAAATCGCGATTGACGGGTTTAACAAGGACTAACACAAATTTTCCTTCACTCCAGGAGTGTCCCGCCACGGGCAGGATCGTCACTCCTGGAGTGTTCCCAATTTGCGTTAGTCGTGGTCGTTTTAGAAAATACCGAAGGCCGAGATGACCAGACTTTCCGTATAGTCAGCGGCCGGCGCCGTGATTACCGAGGCTTTGGCTTTTAAGACGAACGAGCCCCGGCCAGCCGTGAGTGCGGCTGAACCGCTATCAAAAACATCGGCAAAGGCCGTCGCGATTTGGCCGACATTGTCGCCGCCCTGGTTGTAAGCGTTTTTGATGGCCAGCGGCCCGCCCGAGGCCTGGGTGACAGAGATCCCTTGAAGGCCAAAACCAGATGAAACACTGGCCAAATCGGCAGTACTGCTCGCCAGACTTTCCCCGGTTTTGGTACTCGTTAAAGCCCCATTCTGGCCTTTAATCGAAACAACGGCGCCAGAGGCGGCATTAGTTGAAATATCCACCCAAACCCTCTCGACGCTGGTGGCGACCGTGCCAGGGGTGATTTCGGTAAAGGTAATTAGGTAGGGTGGGCTGGTTTCGGTGTCCGTGGCGGCGACATCAATGTCTAGAGTAAATTGAGGATCAACTGTGGCGGCGCTCGCCGTTGGGCCCCAGCCAGTTTCGGTAAAATCGCCCTGGCGGGCTTTAACTTTAACTTTATAGGTGGTATTCGAAGCGAGACCGAGAACAAAAAAGCCCGAGGGCCCGCCCCAGGCGGCGTAAGTCTGCCAATCTTCTTCTCCTAGGGTCGCGCCAACTGTATTGTCGCTTTGGACATAATTAGTAGTGGCGAAATCGTCAGTCGAGATGGCGATCGCATAGGCGGTGTCGCTGGCATCGCTGCCCGGCACAAGGGTTAATTTCAGTTTATTGTAATAGTTGGCGTCGTTAGCCAAAGTCGGCGCTTGGACAGCAGCTTGGTTAGTAAAGATGAGACCACTGCCAAATTGGTTGTTGGCACTCGCGACCAGACTGAAACTGCCCGGCTCGCCAGAGATTTGAAGCGTAGCGTAGTTGGCTGATTGGGCGTCATCGCCTCCGCCACTGCCAAAGCCGTAATCGCGGAGCTGGTAGTTGGTGGAAGCCGGCAAAACAAGGAAAAAGAACAGCGGAATATTGGTTGCTTGCCTTAACCAGAACTTGAGTTTTAATAATTTTAGCTGTCCGAGCATGCACCCTCCATTAGATAAAATGCTGGAAAAGAAATTGAATAACTTGACAAGTAGCAATAATTAAGTTTATTATATATATAATCACGAGAGAGAAACGAACTTATGACTAAGTGTCATAAGCAACGCCTCTCAATTTTTATACTCCAATTTGTTTCTTTCGTATTCAAGAAATGTTTTGTATTTCTGGAAGATAGAAAGTAACGATGATTGAGATTTATGATTAGGAATAATAATTCGTCCCAGTTTCTGATGCTTGATTAGATATTCGTAAAGACAGTGGAAATCCCCGTCGCCACTAACAATGACTGCCTTAACATAATTATTAAATTCAATCGCCGCCGAGTGAAGGACTAGCTCGGCGTCAATGTTACCCTTGGGTTTGCCGAGATGATCTTTGGTGGTCGGTTTAAAAACCAACTGGTAGCCGTATGTTTCAAGCCGACGGTACAGTTTAGTATTTTCTTTAAGATAGCCGATAAACAAAAACGCTTTTGAAACTCGAAATTTATCTTTGAGATAAATCCGGAATCTCTTGAAATCCAGTTTCCACCCCTTATAAATCTTCTTATGGTTGCGATTAAAAATATCCTTGCTGGTGCCAAGGTTAAGATTTTGGCTATCAATAAAGGCATATATCTGGGGCCGCTTCTTTTTCATGCTTAAACCTTGAGTTCTTTTATCCATACATATATCTTACCTTAGCCCAAGTGACTTGTCTAAAAGTCCGCGATTGAGTTAGGATAAAACCATTGGGAGGAAAAATGGCCAATGTCACCCTGCGCTGCGCCGATGAACGCTTAAACGAGATTGTCGGCAAGAAATTTCCAGACAACGTTACCCTCGGGAAACTCGGCGGGATTAAGTGGTATCTCTCGCGCGATATTCTCGAAGAGCTGTTTGAGGAGCTTGAATTTGCGATTGACCACAAAGATACCAAGTCTCTCCAGCTCGTTTCACATACCGATTGTGGCCTCTATAAGGAACTTGGCGAAGACGATAGCGACAGCTACGAAGAAGATCTTTTAGAGGCGATGGCGACTGTTGGTGAACGTTTTCCAGAGCTCAAAGTCGTGGGTTATCTCTATAATGTTGAGACCAAAGAAATTATAAAATACGAATTAAGCGATTTTTCTG
>JBBTZN010000102.1:0-7517 GCA_038061355.1 Patescibacteria group bacterium
GCCGTGCGCAAAGAAGACTATGAAATAACAGCGTTAGACAGCGCCTAACAGTCCAGTCAGCGTGTGTGTTGGCAGGTCTTGCCGTGTTTACCGGCGCGTTCACTTTTGATCTCTCCGTCTTCAAACTCGATCACGCGATGGGCGATCTCCTCGAGCCGTTGGTCGTGGCTGACGATTACCACGGCCCGCTGTTCGCGGCAGGCAATCGCACAGAGCATCTCCATTACCTCGTGGCCGATCTTTGAGTCGAGGTTAGCCGTTGGTTCATCGGCAAAAATTATGGCTGGATCGTTAACGATCGCTCGCGCGGTCGAAACGCGTTGTTTCTCACCGCCGGACAGCGCAGAGGGTAGGTGATGAAGCCGGTTACTTAACCCGAACTTTTCGAGCGATTGTTTGGCTTTCGCCAGCGCTTGAGCCCGCGCCATCCCAGTGGCAATTAAGGGGAGGGCGACATTTTCTTGCGCCGTTAGCGCGCCGAGCAGGTTAAACGACTGAAAGACAAAGCCTAGTTTCGTGAGCCGCAAGTGCGGCAGTTCCTTCTCGGTCAACCTCGTTGTGCAGGTGCCTTCAATATACACATGGCCCGAAGTTGGCTTAAGCAGTCCGCCAGCAATCGTCAGGAGTGTGGTTTTGCCCGACCCACTCGGACCCATAATAAGGATGATTTCTCCAGCCACAACTCGTAAGGAAACGTTTTTGACCGCCTCCACCTTGGTGTGGCCAGTGCCGTAGCTTTTGCTTAGTTTATCAATCACTAATAGGGCCATAACCACCTTAATTCTTAAACACTTCGGCGGGGTCGATTCGGCTAATGCGTCGAACCGGAATATAGGCGGCCACTAACACCATCAGGGCCGTCAGCCCAAACACCCAAGCCAGATCGAAGGGGCGGATATTGGTGAGAAATGCCGAGGCGTACTGCTCGCCAGCGATCCCTATCGGGAAGGCCAGCGCCACGCCCACGGCGTAGCCAATCAGACCGGCAATCAGCGCTTGGTAAAAAACGAGTGTTAAGAGTTGGCGATTGTTAAAACCGATCGCCTTCATCACCCCATACTCGCGCGCCTTTTCGATGGTGGCAGAGTAGGTTGTCAGGCCAATAACGGCAATGCCAACCAGCAGCGCAATCAGATCGAGAATAAAGATAATCGGCAAAAACGTGTCTTGGATGACCGATTTGGCTTTTTGGACGAACTCGTTTTTGGTCAGGACGTTCGTGTCAGAAAACCGATCGAGGATGGCTTGTTCAGTTGTTGCGGCTGAAGCGCCAGCTGCGAGTTGAACGATGTAGAAGTTGACCTTATTACCCAATTGAAAGAGTGTTTTGGCATCATCGAAATGAATAAAAGCGTACTGCGAGGTGACCAAGTTACCGCCGTTCGAGATCCCCGCCACGCGGAAATCGCGCTCAGCGATGCTCAACGTATCGCCGACCATCACGTCGTTGTTGCGAGCAAAGGCGGCGTCGATAATAATTTCACCGGCGCTTAAGGTTTGCCAGGTGCCCTTTTCCATGGTCGGCTTACCGACACCCGTCGTGGGATTAAGACCAACGATAAAAAGTGTCACCTCCTTGTCGTTTAGGGTAAAAAGGACCGACCGACCTAGATACGGGAAGGCGTTTTTTACGCCTGGCGTTTGTTCGAGCCGTGCTTCGAGATCATCGGGCAAAAAAGACAGGGTGTGGTACATATCCCCAACGCCCTTTTGCTCAACCCACAGGTCGGCTTCGATACTGGCCGCATACGAGCCCATCATCGTATTCCAACCCTGGTACAACCCATTTAGCATCACAATCAAAAGCACCGAAAATGCCACCCCACCGATGGTAATGAGTAGTTTAGTCCGTTCTTGAAAGAGGTTGCGAATTGCGAGCCAGAACATGTTATTTAGTAGAAATGTACTTCCACAGGGCGGCGATCCCGAGCCCAAACAAGACAATAACCAGAATATAGGTCAGCCAGGCGAAAATCATCATCCCACCATAACCATCCACACCGCTCATCAGGGCATAGTCCATCATCATCCCTCCTCTTTCACACTATTAGCGTGCCGACTGTTTTTTGAAGACGTCCATAATTTCTTTCATGAACTTTTTCTGGTCGTGATGCTCGTGCATGGCATCTGCCACACAGCTCGCCAGGTGATGTTCAAGCAGAGTATGATCAATGGATCGCATGGCTTGTTGCACAGCCTGCGACTGGTGAAGAATATCGATACAGTAGACGTCGTCTTCGACCATCTTCATCACCTTTTTATAGTGGCCAAGCACGATTTTTAAGCGGTGCAGTAATCGCTCACGGTCATTTTTGGGTCGAAACATTTGAATCCTTCCAATAGAACTCTTTCAAAACCCCATATCCGACTGCAACACTTTCTCTCGGCAGATTGTAATAGTTTTCCTCGTCAACGTACCTACCAGTATGTCTCCTTAGAAGAACTATTACACTCTACTCGAGAGAAAGTGTTTCGCTACGAAAGAGGGTTTTGAAAGAGGTCTAATGTCGAAGCTTCGCTTGATTAGTCCCCCCTATGGGGATATCGTAGAAGTAATCCGGCCGGACGTCAAGTCAGTCAAGCGGCCGGCGAGAAAGAGAGATCTATACATAACTTTGTGAAGTCTCCCGTGAATCTCTTCGATCTGTCAGAGGCTGAACTCGTGACTTCTAGAGCCGGCTAAGAATTATCAAAATACCCACTCCCATGGCAATCATGAGCACGCTCGTGGCAATCACGCCGTAGCGAGCGAATTTTGCGGCACCAGTTTGGAGTTTGGCCAAGACGGCGGGTCGCGTCGCCAGAATAAAGACTACTACTAAAGGCAGAATAAAACCGAGGTTAAAGATAAGTAAGTTGAGCACGCCTTGCCAGTAGGTGGTTTTAAGAGCGAGATAACTAATGATTCCCAAGTAAACGCCGCCGGCGCAGGGCAAATTACAAAGTCCGATCAAAAAGCCGAGAATGATGCCGGCCACAAAGACGCCACGCTCCATGTGGCGTTTGATGAGGCCGGGTAGATGGCAGCTGCGTAGCCAGCGAACGACAGGTAAATTGGGAAAAAGCGACGGAAAGAGGTGGATCAGCCCGACGACAATTAAGACGATGCCGGCGGTAAAACCAAAAAAGTTATGAATACCAAAAAGGTGAAAGGCGCGTAAGATGCCCAGACCGATCACAAAGTAAGTTACAAAGATGGCTGAAAGATAGCTGATACCAAACAACCATATGAGGCGACCCTGTTTTAAGTTAATGAGTAGTGTTAGCGAGATAAAAAGGACGCCCAAACTACACGGATTGTACGAGTCAGTCAGGCCCGCCAAAAAACTAGCCAGTTCGGTCATGATGTCACGTTAGCGGTAACTGTGAAGGTCAGGGTGGGGTGTTCGGGATCGTTGGTGGCCACCGTCACCGTCCGTGAAACTTGACCCTGAACTGGCATAATCGCTGGCTCATAGATAACTTCGAGCTCGGCACTGGTATTGGCTGGCACTGAAGCTGACCAGTCTTTTGTGCCATGCATGGTAAACCTAGGGCTTTCGGTGTCGCCAACGCGCAGATAGGCGTAGGTGCAGTCGCATGAGGTACTAACATTCGTCAGGGCTAAGTCGTTTTGACCGGTATTTTGAATCGTAAATTTGGTCGATTTAATATCTTGATTGGTCATCGCCCCGAAATCAAATTGGTTTGTCTCGACAGTGGCGATGGGTCGAGCCGCATCGCTGGCAGTATAGGTTTGCAGCTTCGTGGTTGTACTGCTACCTAGTAAAACCAGGGCGCCCACCAGCACGATAACTCCGAGAATATAGGTTATCAGCAGTTTAACACTCACTCTGTCCTCCCTATTTTTTTTGGTTGAGCTTATAAATGCCGAGCAGCTCGGTTACAACTTTTTCAATCTCGTGACTGGCGATCTGCTCGGTAACGTGTGTGCGCAAGTGATTTTCGAGCATGAGGCTATTAAAGCCTTTGAGCGACTCTTGCACTGACAGACTTTGGGTGATCACTTCTGGACAGTAGGCACCGGTTTCGACCATCCGTTTAAGCCCCTGAATTTGGCCGGCGATAATATTCAGGCGGCGCAGGGCTTTTTTGTGATAAATATTTGGTTGATGCGTGTGTGTCATGACTTCATTTCTTAGTAAATAGGGGGAGGGGGTATTTGTCAAGAGCCTGAATAAACTAATAAGGACTATAATAACTTAACGCACTTTTGTCATTGCGAGTCGTAGCTTTTAGGCTGTCCGTTCGTGGCAATTGGCACAAATACCCTCGAGCTCGAGATAGTGGTCGCGGAAGGTAAACCCGGTCGTGGCGGTCACGTGATCGAGATTAAAGGAGACAACCGTATCATCCACATCGCGCGTCTCGCCACAGACAGTACAGGTAATGTGGTGATGGTGGCGCCGCTGCCCCCATTCGTATTTGCTGCCCCGCTCACTCCAATCAACGCGCAGCACCAACTTTTCGGCTTCGAGATCTTTCATGATTCGGTAGACGGTTGAAAAGGCGGTTTTAGGGTGAATAATCTGTAACAATTGGAGTAAGTTTTCGATCGAGAGCGGGAGGGCTGAATTTTTGAGCAGGCCGATCGTGTCATTGCGGACAGCCGATGCCTTATGTTTTTTCATAAGTTAATTATAACATATTTGCAAGTAACTTGCAAATAATAGTTTAAGTTGGATATGACTTACGCAAATCCGGGAACACTCGGGGAGTGTTTTAGCCGAGCTCCCTGCCTACCGGCAGGCAGGACTCCCCTAGTGAAAGAGGATTTGCGTAAGTCCTATTCAATTGACAAGGCAAATTGTATTTTGCGTTGGCTATTTTTAGCATTTGTCAAGACCCACGTCATTGACAATTGACAAAAGAATGCGTAAGTTGATCCAAGGGTTTGCGCCCTTTGATTTTCGGGCTAGGAGAGTATAAAAAGAGATATGCTTACCGAAACAGAATTCGGCGGCACACTCGTTGATTTGGGCTTGGCTAAGGCCGAGGCCTGGGGGAATCAACAGTCCGCCTACGAGCGGACCTTGCGGCTTTTGAGGGAGTCGCCTGAGCAGGTTTTTGGCGTTGACAAGCTTCGAGAAGCTTTCAAAATCCTGCCGAGTGCCATCGTCTGTATGGACGAAGGCGTCTCGCTCGGCGACGCCAGCGCGACCGAAATTGGCATCGCTGGCAGCGGCATTTTCTTGACCGACGAGGAAGTCGAGCAGTTGGCTGCCACAATCCGGGCCAACCGTCTGCCGATCAACTCGGTCACCTATCATGACGCCTGTGGCGCCGCCGGTCTCTTTGCGGCCGAGCACGGTTTTGATCCGACCGTGGCCGCCCGTGCTGCGGCCAAGCGCCTCATGCGCGCTCTCCGTCTAGAAGGTGATCCCGTTCGGGTTGGCTATAATGGGGCGCCGATCGCCATGGATCGCGACCCTCGCTTCCATCGCAACCGAGCTGTCATCATCGACGGCACGGGGCGCATCAACGCGCCGATCCTCGGCCTGCCGGCCGCCCTCCAGCTCTCGGCGCGGTACTATCCTTCGCCACACCGGCTGCGGGAAGAGGTCGCCCTAGCGGAGACGATCGCTATGGATCCGCACGGTGGCTTCGGCGAGCGATTCACGCCCGACCAGCCGCTGCTGTTAATCCTCGTGGGGGATGAATCGAACACGAGCTGGGATCTGACCAGTCTCTACGACACCCTCCAGTCAGTGCTGCACCGTGAGGATGAGCGCACGCTCGTTGTCCCCCTGCCTATCCGGCAGCTGCGGCCGCTCTAGCTGACCTATCCCATTCCACCTTTCTGAAGACCCCTCGCCGTTTGGCGGGCTGGGTCTTCGTTGTTTTTTCTTAGAAATTTACGGGTAATTTTTTGTTGATTGCGACCTAAATAATCCGATCGGATTATTTAGGTCGCGAAAAAGTAAAATAGATCAACGAGACTTACATATTTTCGTGAAGACACCCAGGAGATGCCCGTTCACCCTGGAGGAGGATAAAGATGAATATGTCAGTCGTGTTTAGTTCGTTTTTTGAATCCGGTGGTAGAGTGGTAAAATTCGGAGGGTGAGAATGATAGCTAAAATAATGGCAAAGCCGCACATGATCGAGGGCACGGCTTCGCGACTTTTTTCTGACAGAAAGTAAACAATCCCCATCGGTAAGATAAACGAGAGGTAACCAGTAATCAGCCAGCCCAGCACGGCCTTGTAGGGTTTCAGTTCGGGCGTGGCCCGTCCACCCAAAGCGTCGTGAATAGCCCAAAAGAGAAAACCGAAATAGTACAGGCCATAGGCCATCCCTAATTTGGGCATCATAAAAATAATTATGTAGTTACCCGTGCACACCGAGGGCGAAGTGACGAGCGCTGGGTAAAGAACAAAACCAACTATAAATATCGCGGCCACGAAATAACTAATTCTTGTCACAATTCGGTGGCCCGTAATATGGGTAATCAGATGGAGGCCAAGCGGTGGCAACAGAGTAATCGCGACTAGACCGATAGTTGTGGCGAGTTGATTCGGCCCACCAGTACAAATTTTGTTTTCGGCGAGCTGGAAAAGACCTAAAGAGACGAGAGTCAGAATCGCCAGTTGACCAAAACGCGTGTGACGATAGACAACAAATGCCCAAGCGGCGAAGAGCCACTCGATGGTAAAAGTGGCGATCATGACAAACGGGCTAAAACAGTAAAAAGTCACAGATTTACGCATATGCCCCTAGACTAGCAACTCTATTTTTTTCGAGCAAGACGAATATAAACGATAAGGACGGCAAGAAGCGTTACCCCGTAAAGGATTGGATAAAACACAAGCTCTCTTTTTGTCATTGCGAGGCCCGCAGATGGGTAGTGGCGATCTCACCAGATTGTCCCGCCGCTGGACAGGATCCCCCCGCCCTGGCGGGGGGACTTCGCTTTGCCCGTAATGAAGAAAAAACTAATGAAGCTAAAGAAGCTATAAGCTAATACAGCTAATTAGACGTTATCAATAATCGTTTTCACACGGGCCAGTTCGGCTGGATCAGCGATTTTCGGCAGAACGACATTTTTAATCGCTTCTTTGGCGGTTTGGGTATGGTTGAGCTCGGTCGTAATCGCGACGGTTTCGCGTAGCGAAAAGACAAATTCAATAATTTCTTGACTGCGGCCGATTCGGAAGGCTTTGTAGGCTTCACGGATGCGGTTAGCCGTTTTGATGATCTGATGGATTTTTTGGATCGCTTGGACCCGCTCGGCACTGGTGAGACGGTCGCCACCATTTGCTTGCTGATTATTAAGCGTGTAGTCCCACAGCGTCGTGAATTCAGCAAGATTCATGCCTTTAAATTCTGGTAGATACCGAGAAAGAACGACGGCCTCATCGACTGCCACCGTGCCATCCGGTCGAAATTGCGCCGGGTACTCAACTTTTTGGATCCGTGCTCGCGATTTCACCTCTTGGGATAAAGGTTTTACGCCCAAATAATTTTGCGGATTCATCGCCCCGACAATCAAGACGGTGGGGTGGGCCTTAATGACT
>JBBTZN010000103.1:0-5287 GCA_038061355.1 Patescibacteria group bacterium
TTTGACGGACAGGCCGAGTGATTCGAGTTCACGGACAAGAACAAAGAAGGTCGCGGGAATTGAGGGCTTTTGGATGGGCTCGGCCCGGATAATCGATTCATACGCCCGCGAACGGCCGCTAATGTCATCGGATTTAATGGTGATCATCTCTTGGAGAGTATGCGCCGCCCCATAAGCTTCCAGGGCCCAAACTTCCATTTCGCCAAAACGCTGGCCGCCGAACTGGGCTTTCCCGCCGAGGGGTTGCTGGGTAACCATCGAGTACGGCCCAATCGAACGGGCGTGCATCTTGTCGTCTACCAGGTGGATGAGTTTAAGCATATAAATAATACCGACCGTTACCGGTTGGTCAAAAGCCAGTCCGGTTCGACTATCAAAGAGTTCGGACTTACCACTCTCGGGTAAATTGGCTTTTTTGAGCTCTTCTTGAATGGTTTTAAGCGGAACGCCGGCAAAAACCGGGGAAGCGACTTTATAGCCAAGAGCGGCGGCGGCCCAACCAAGGTGCGTTTCGAGCACTTGTCCCAGGTTCATCCGGCCGATAACGCCCAGCGGATTCAAAATAATATCCACAGTCGTGCCATCCGGTAGGTATGGCATTTCTTCAACTGGGAAAATTTTGGAAACAATGCCTTTGTTACCGTGCCGGCCGGCGAGCTTGTCACCAACCGAGACCTTACGCAATTGGGCGATCGAAATCTCAATCCGCTGGTAAACCCCGGCTGGCAGTTCGTCACCAGCATCTTTCGAAAAAATCTTAATACCGACGACTTTGCCGCGCTCACCGTGGGGAAGGCGGAGGGAGGTGTCTTTCACATCTTTGGCTTTTTCCCCAAAGATGGCGCGCAGCAATCGCTCTTCAGCCGAGAGTTCAGTCTCACCTTTGGGGGTAATCTTACCCGCCAGAATATCACCGGTGGCCACTTCGGCCCCGACGCGGATAATACCGTTATCATCTAGATTAGCCAAGGCATCTTCGCCGACATTGGGAATATCTCGAGTAATTACCTCCGGCCCAAGCTTGGTATCGCGCACTTCACAGGTATATTGCTCAATATGAATCGAGGTATAACGGTCATCCTGAACGAGTCGCTGGGAAATAATGATGGCATCTTCATAGACGCTGCCTTTATAGCTTAAGAAGGCAACGAGGATATTTTGACCAAGAGCCAACTCACCTTTATCAGTGGCCGAGCTATCAGCGATAACTTGACCAGCTTTGATTTTATCACCTGGTTTGACTAATGGTCGCTGGTTGATGGATGTGCCTTGGTTCGAACGGGAGAACTTCATGAGGTGGTGGACAGTCTTAGCACCCATATGATCGACAAGGCTAATATGGGAGGCGTCAGCTTCAGTCACCGTACCGGCCGTGGCCGCCACAATAATCTGGCCCGAGTCATAAGCGGCTTCAGCTTCCATGCCGGTACCAACCACTGGTGAATCGGGGCGCACCAACGGCACGGCCTGGCGTTGCATGTTCGAACCCATCATGGCCCGCTCGGCGGCATCGTGTTCCACAAACGGAATCAAGGCCGTAGAGATCGAAACAATCTGTTTAGCCGAAACATCAATATGGGTAACATTTTCCACTGACTCGACCCGTTGTGTTCCTCGTTGACGAATAACGGTGACGGGATCAGTGAGATAACCATCAGCATCGAGGGCGGTCGAGGCCGGAGCAATGACCGCTCGATCTTCAATCGCGGCCGAGAGATAGGTCATCGTGTCCGTCATCTGCATTTTGCCATTTTTGGCTTTTTTCACTTCATAGTACGGTGTTTCAATAAAACCGTATTCATTGACGCGAGCATAAGTAGCGAGCTGACCGACGAGGCCGACGTTAGGGCCTTCAGGGGTAGCAATCGGACAAATGCGACCATAGTGCGAGGTGTGCACGTCGCGCACTTCAAAGCCGGCTCGTTCACGAGACAGTCCGCCCGGGCCAGTCGCGGCAAGGCGGCGCTTGTGTTCGAGTTCAGAGAGCGGATTGGTCTGGTCCATAAACTGGGAGAGTTGACTGGAGGCAAAGAATTCTTGCAAAACCGCAATAATCGGCCGGGCATTAATCAGTTGCGACGGCGTCACTGAATCAAGCGGAAGAACACTCATCCGGTCGCGAATAATCCGTTCCATGCGCAAAAAGCCAACCCGCAGGCGGCCCTGCACTAGTTCGCCCACGGCGCGAATACGTCGGTTTTTTAAATGGTCAACGTCGTCTGGGGTGGCCATCGGCTCGTTATTTAGGCGTATGATTTCGCGGATAACCCCAACAACATCCTCTAAACGCAAAATACGTTCTTTTTCGGGAACATTGACGTCGAGACGTTGGTTCATCTTGTAACGACCGACTTTACCGAGGTCGTAGCGCTTGGGGCTCCAGAGCATCGCCTCTAAAAAGGTGCGGGCCGAGTCTGCGGTCGCCAAATCGCCAGGACGAATACGCTTATAAACTTCGACGAGCGCTTCTTCAACGGTTTTCGCCGGGTCGCGTTCAAGAGTCGCTTCAATGTATTTGTGATCGGGATGATCATCAATATCGGCAAAAAGTTTTAGAATCTGGTCGTTCGTTTGCACACCCATCGCCCGAAGCAGGGTGGTGACCGAAATCTTACGTTTGCGGTCGATTTTAACGGACAACACATCGCGCGGGCCGGTTTCAAACTCAAGCCAAGCCCCGCGGGAAGGGATCACTTTAGCCCCAAAAAGTTTGCGGCCTTGGTACTCTTCGCCAGTAAAAATAACGCCAAACGAGCGAACAATCTGGGTCACAACAACCCGCTCAACACCGTTAATAATAAATGTCCCGCGGGGAGTCATCACCGGAAAGTCACCTAAAAAGACATCTGACTCTTTAGCCTTGCCGGTCTGCAGATTTTTTAGGACGACGCGCGTTTTCAACGAGGCTTTGTAGGTGAGATTCTTCTGCCTGGCAATTTCCTCTTCGATCTTGGGCTGTTCGAGCATAAAATCACCAAAGGTAAGCGACAAATTTTTGCCGGTAAAGTCGAGAACTGGCGAAATTTCATCGAGCAATTCCCTAATTCCTTCAGTGAATAACCAATGATATGAGGCCTTCTGAATTTCGATCAGATCGGGTAGTGGGGCGGCTTTAGGTTCGGTCCGAAACCATTTTCGCTCCATGAGTCTCCTTTGCCTTCAACCTCGTCTAGCAATGTCTTTGAGGTCTACCTACGACTTATCTTAATAGTTGCAATGTGATCTATTTTCTAAGACGCACAAAAAACCCTCAATGAGGGTATCTCCAACACAGCCAATTATGCCGCTGTTTGGTCGTGATCCACCGGTTGATCCTCGATTCCGATTACGCTTAGAATGAGCTTCTTTGCTCGCTCACTGGATCCATCGTACCAGCCTTTGAATGCTTGTCAACCCCTCACCACCCCCTCCCTGGTGGAATTTACTAATCGCATAGACAAGGTCAGTCAAACCGCGGCCAGTCATCGTCGAAATAAAGAATGGTTGTAAATCCTTAACATCAGCAAATAGGCGCCGTTGGGCTCGGTCGGGCAATAGTTCGACTTTTGTCATGACGACAATCTCCGGTTTTTTAGCTAAAAGCGGACTCCACTGCTCGAGCTCTTGGCGAACTTCGCGATAGGCGACCCGCGGGTCAGGATAAGTGGCATCAATTAAGTGAACCAAAAGACTGGTCCGGTCAACGTGGCGGAGAAATTGGTGGCCCAGACCCTTGCCATGGCTCGCGCCCTCGATCAAGCCAGGGATGTCGGCCAATACAAGCAGGCCTATTTCTGAACTTCGTAGGCCGATTTTGGTCGGATCAACAACGCCCAGGTTGGGTTCGAGGGTGGTAAAGGGGTAGTCGGCAATTTTAGGTTTTGCTTGAGTGAGACGGGCCAAAAGTGACGATTTGCCGGCATTAGGTAGCCCAATCAGGCCAACGTCAGCCAGTAGTTTTAACTCAAGTTTGATGGTTTTTACTTCTCCGAGACGGCCCTGTTCGGCTTCCAGCGGCGTTTGGTGCGTTGAGGTCGCGAAATGGACATTGCCCCGGCCGCCACGACCACCGCGGGCAATTAAAAAGCGTTGGCCGATTTCGGTTAGATCAACAAGTTGTTGCCACTCGGTGACGCTTGTACCCTTGCCGGGTTTGGCTTGCGAGATGATAGTGCCTGGTAAAACCCGTAAAACCCGATCGTCACCATCGGCCCCGGTCTGCTTTTTGGGCCGTCCGTTTTCACCGTCGCCGGCCGCAAATTTACGCTCCCTAACATAGGTGCTCAAGGTATGTAGCGCCGGATCAGCCACCAGCCAAACATCGCCGCCAGACCCGCCATCGCCCCCATCTGGCCCACCTTTAGGCACAAATTTTTCCCGCCGCAAATGAACAATACCGTTTCCGCCCTTGCCGGCTTTAACTTCAATAATTGCTTCGTCAACTAACATGGCGAATGGCGAATGGCGAATGAAATATAGTTAGTTATCATTTTTTAGACCCCTTATAAATCCATGAATAAGTTTACCAATACTGTCGGTCTGACTTTTTAGTTCAACTTCTCTAGCTGAATCGATATAGCCGAGAGTTTGACACAATTCGAGATAATAACAAACTTCAGTCAGAGAACCACGGGCGATATAAAGGAATTGTATCTGTTCCTTGACCGTTTGTCTTGCCCACCCCTCGATTATGTTGGCCGGGATCGAAACAGCTGCCCGTCTTATCTGCGAAGTTAGTCCAAAAATTTCCTCTTTGGGAAAGGAGGCTGTAATCTGATATATCTTAATTACAAGCTTGTGTGACTCTTGATAAACGTGAAGACTTTTATATCCGGGCGTGTAGTCGCTTTTTGGCATTCGCAATTCGCTAGAAGGGTTGGACGGCGCGGCCATTAATGCGAGATTCAAAGTGGAGGTGTGGGCCAGTTGACCGACCAGTATTACCCGAGTAGCCAATCAGTTGACCTTGGCCAACGCTATTACCTACCCCAACAACATTGTCAGAAAGATGAGCGTAGCGGGTGGTCCAGCCACCACCGTGGTCTACTAAAATCGAGTTGCCCCAACCGCCAGCCCAACCATGGGTGATTTCGATCACCCGGCCATCAGCCGCGGCCGCCACGGCTGTGCCGACATTAGCTCGGTAGTCGATGCCCGTGTGTCCACGACCAATGCCGCGACTAATACCATTGTGGTTAATGGGGACGATAAAGTTTCCACCGCTATTACCCGCATAGCTTTCACTCGAACGTTCGCGGACACTGGCGAGGGTCTTGCCACCCTTTTTCTTAGAGGTAGCCAATTTGGC
>JBBTZN010000104.1:0-5479 GCA_038061355.1 Patescibacteria group bacterium
TTGGTGGCTGTTTGAACTATTGGTCCTGGCCGTCACGAGCCTCGGTATTTACTTTTTTGTCAAGCGCCGGCGACTCTGGGGCGTGGTTTATGACGGCCGGAGCAAAGACCCGATTGAAATGGCGGTGGTGCGTCTGTTTGATCAAGAACACCATAAACTCCTCGAAACCAGAGTTACGCCCAAAAGCGGCCGCTATAGCTTTTTGGCCGAGCCAGGCGCGTATTATCTTGACGTTACTAAAGAGGGTTATCACTTTCCTTCACGGATTGTGACGAGCACGATTGATAATGAGTACAGCAACCTCTATCGGGGAGAAATCATTAAGCTCGGGGTTGGCCAATCGCTCGTGGCACCAGACGTGCCAATCGACAGCGAAGCGGGAGAAATTAAAACAGCCAGCTTTTATCGACGTCGTGTCTTTCCCTGGCTCGACAAGTTGCGGTTGCCTATTTTATTACTGGCCATCCTTCTGACACCAGTCGTCTACCTTGCCCGTCAGTCAGGAGAAATCGCTTCTTCATATCTTTTGCCAGTCGGCACGATGTTATTAGTAATCTTTCTGATTAGTGAATTTCTTTTTGTCCGGCGGGGCCGAAAGTAACGTTGGAAGCCAATGTCTAATAAATCAGAAACAAGCCTCCAATCAGACAGGCCAACGACTGATCGAAAAACATTTTTGAGGCGCTTGTGGCTGGGCGGGCTGTCTATTGTTGTAATTCTAATGATCGCCCTGGGGGCAATCGTCACGCTCAAACAGCGTCTGCCTGCGCCAGAGCCGATTAGTCAATACGAACCCTCAAACTTTGTTGGATCTTTCGAAACGCGCGCCGATGGCGCTTGGCGGCTGACAAGCGGAACTGGCTCGGCCAGTTTTCAAAACGCCTGTTTCTCACCCGACAGCCAGCAACTTGTCTACACCCGCTGGCGGGACGGCTACAATCAAGGTCCGGCTGACCTTGTGGCGCGCAACCTGGCCAGTGGCGAGGAACGTCTCTTAGTTGGTGACGGCGATTCAGCCAACGTAAACGTTCCCTTCGGCTGCTGGCGAGGCGCTTCGATCACTTTTGCCTCTGATCGCGGTGGGCGTGATGAAATTTGGATAATGGCGACCGATGGTACGAATCTGCGGCAGGTTACTCACCATAATAGTAATGAAGCATATATTGAGCCGGTTTTTTCGCCCGATGGTTCAAAGATCGCTTTCGAAATTGACCAACCAAGCGCGAGCGATGAAGACCAGTTTGGCCAAATTTTCGTGATTGATCGCGACGGTCAACGTCAAACCAAAATTACCGGCTCGACCGAGACCGACGATCGTCTACCGAGCTGGGCGAGTGATGGTCGAATCCTCTTTCAGCGACGCACTCGCGTTGTCAATGAATGGAGCGATTGGGATGTTTTCGCCGTGGAGTCGCCCGATGGTCTGAAATGGTCCGCGCCCGTTAATCTCACCGATCAGTCGGCCAACGAAGAAACCGATAATTCCTGGGATCCGAGCGCGCAATTCATCGTCTCTTCTTCTGATTACGGCGGGTTATCACAGCCGAATATTTTTGCTTTTAGAGCGAGCGGCGGCGAGCCAATCCGTCTAACGACCAGCTCTGATCGAGAAGATGGCGCTCCCTCGATCAGTCCGGATGGTCGGTGGCTCGTTTTCGAATCACATCGCACCGCCGATGAAGCGAGCCCGTCAGACCTCTGGCTGAAGGAGGTCACCCTGTCACCATTACCAAGTTCAGCTACGTCCAGACCGGTCTCCTCCTCGCCCGCGGCGAAGGATCTCTCTCGTTGGTGGCAGCCAACACCGGGATTAAGCTTCCAGTGGCAGCTCACCAAGCTGCCGATCGACACGAGCGTGGCGGCCGACGTGTACGAGATTGATGGGCTCGATAATGGTAAAGAGATTGTTGATAATCTACATGCGCAAGGGCGAAGGGTCATCTGTTATGTCGACGTTGGTTCGTGGGAAAATTATCGCGACGACGCCAGCCAATTTCCGGCGGACGTCTTAGGCAATGTTTATCAAGGATGGTCAGACGAGCGCTGGCTCGATATTCGCCAAATTGATCAACTCGCGCCGATCCTTAGCCAACGGTTCGACACTTGTCGAGACAAAGGATTTGATGCGGTCGAGGCCGATAATGTGGACGGTTTTGAACAAACGACTGGTTTTCCAATCACCGCCGATGATCAGCTCCAATTTAATCGTTGGGTAGCCGCACAAGTTCACCAACGTGGAATGGCCGTTGCCCTTAAAAACGACGGCGCGCAAGCGGCCGAACTGGTTAATGATTTTGATTTTGTCGTGACTGAAGAGTGTGTTTTACAAAATAATTGCGATGAGTATGCGCTGTTTCGAGCCGCGGGCAAGCTCCACCTGAACGCTGAATACACCGACACTCCGATCACGGTCGAGCAGATGTGCGCCGTGGCTAAACAACAAGGTTTCACCACCGTGCTCAAACAGCGCGATCTCGATATCAACCGAAAAACGTGTCAATAGACCTCACTACAGTGATAGAACCACGATTTACGTCAAATAATGAATCGGCCAATTCAAGAATCTAGTGCACCACCTTGACAGAAAGGTTTCTATCTGGTAGTATCAAGATACTAAACGTGGAGAGGATTCTTTTAGAGTCCTCTCTTTTGTTGTACTTCCATGCGCCGAACTTCAGCAAAGATTAGCCAACACTACGCGAACCGGCAGCCATTGGCTCGAACTCGTCAAGGAATGGATTTTGCAGGCTAATAACGCCAAAAATCTCGTTGAACAAGAAAATCTGCTCGAATTGGCAGATTTTCTCAAAACCGTCGGCTCGAACCGCCGCGTGGCGGCGGGACGGTTCTCAACAAACCTAGAAAGGAAGAATTTTCACTCATATCCACACCATTCAGGCGGTTATTTCGTTCCTCGTGCCAATCATGAGTCCACGACTAAAGCATATCAAGAACATCTCCGAGGATTGGAGAAATCTAAGTTATAGGCACTTTCGTAGAAATTATTGGATAATGTCAGTTATTGGTTTTATGAACCGGTTCGCGATTTTACAGGATCAATGAATGGTGTTCATGAGACCAAGAGTCATTCAATGAGCATCGAAGTAATGTGTTCAGACTAGGACTTTCTCACTTTCTCTAGAACCCCAGGGGTTAAAACGCCCTGGAAACCCCTGGGGTTTTCCCAAAAGTGAGAAAGTCCTACAGACATTACTTGTCGTTGTCTAGCAGATTCATGACGGCCTAATTGCCTCCACGTTTTTGTCGGTAACTCAGAAATGTGTTAGTCGCTGTCATGGCAGTTCATACAGCCACTATACAATCTAAAACAACTTAAATCTAACGAAAGACCGCATTTGAGATTTGAGACACAAATAGACCATTTTAGTAACGGTTGGTTTGTGTATTTTTCTTCCTTTCCAGAGTAATTGAGAACCGTCCCCCTTTGTTAGTCCCCCTTTGTTACTCTATACTTGCATCCACCAACCGCACCACCCCAATCCAGAGCAGCCTGTGGGCCCGCATTACCTGCCTGCCGGCAGGCAGGCCTCCCCACACCTCGTTCGATTATGTGTTTCTTACACCCGTCGGGTGTAAGAAACACACAGGGGACTGTGGTTAAATGGGCTTTTAGATCCAAAATGTAATGTTTGAGACAAACAGGATAAAATAATTTTTGATGTTTATCAGGTACGATAAGCGGAGAAAATTTTTAGCAAGCTTGGCCAAACAGTGGATTTTGGGCAAAAATGCCATTCAACGACAGTCCCAACAAATCGTTTGAGTCTGATAATGGGATTAGGCACCAAATCCGTACACCTGACGCAGTATATTTATTTATAGTAACAAGAAAAACTGTAGGGGCAGCGTGACAACATTCCGTTCTCTATCAACTGCCAATTCTTTATTTGCAATCAACAAACCAATTCGAGTCGGCGGCACATGCTCGGTGCCGAGGATCTGTCTTGTTGTCTTTCGGCCGCTCCCAACTTCGATAACGAAGGTTTGTTGTTTGTGACGGACAATGAAGTCGGCCTCTCCCGGATGATCACCGTATGTAATCGAGGTTGTCAATGATCGCTCACCAACGAGCCTTCGTAAGTACATTGCGACAAGATCCTCCCAAAGTCGCCCCCTACTACCGTCTTCATCTCGACCACGAGTGCTGCCCGTCAAACTGTAAAACATTGCCCGGATTGCTGGAGTGGTAAAGAGAAATTTGTCCGGAGTTCGCAACTGGGGCGTGTGTCCAGTATTAGCCTCTAATCGATAGAGAATCTCTGCTTGTACAAGGGCATCGAGTATTCGCTCCAGTGTTGGCCGCGGAATAGCAAGCGTCTTAGAAAGAGAGTTGACGCTCACAACATCACTATCGGCCAGCGCATACAGAACTTGAGGGATTCGTTCGATATTTTCAGCAGTAAATTTACCGATTTTAAGGACGTCGCCTCCAATTACGCGATCAAGCGATCGTTCAAGCTGGTCGAATGCTAGGGCCGGATTTTTGAGCACTGCCATGAACGGTAGTGTGCCATACTCGAGATAGCTTCGAATGCTTAGACGTTCGATCCGACTCCAATACGCAGTGACCTCACTGGTCTTTATCTTCCAAAGTTCACATATCTGTATTGCATTCTGTGAGTTGAGAAGCGCATCTCGCAGGTAACTGGCTAGGCCCTTTTGCTCGAATACGTTAATCGAAATCTTTTGGTATTCGGTAAAACTCATTGGCAGCAGTATTTCATTAACGACCCGACGCGCTGCGTCCTGATTCATGTTGATTTCAAGTGCCGATGATCCTGTCGTAAAAAGAAATACGCTGGGAGCGCGGTCGAAGAGTACTTTTAGTGCAATGGCCCACTTTGGATCATAATGAACTTCATCGATAAAGAGGTAAACAGGCTCCTGAAGGCTTTCGAGTGATTGCCCAAGTATTTCTTCGTAAACGCCCACGACTTCATTAACCGAGGAACTCAACAGCTGAACAATATGGTCAGCACTGATGAACAGTTTGCGTTCACGCGGAACCGACAGAGTACAGTAGAGTTGTGCCATCAGTGTGGTTTTACCGGTACCTCGTAGACCGCTTATCGCGATCCATCGAATACTACCTGGTTTACGTGAACCAAAGTCACGGAGATGCATCTGCAATCGAATAAATGCATTGCGTTGGGGTCGTTTTTTACCCGACTCATCAAAAACATAGGCGCGAGCGCGCTGTTCAGCTCGAGCAATCTGGTCCTGGACGTAATTGCTAATTCGTTGGTTGTCTTCCATTGCACGTTCATCGTACAACAAAGAACCATTACTTGTAAAGTCCGTGTGCATACCCATATCTTTACGGGGTAGATTCCTTGTCGGCTATTGATAGTAGAACTTACGCACTTCTCCCGAACCTCCTCCGAGGTGACGATCCCACCGTGGCGGGACTCCTCGGAGGTGGTGTCCTTAAAGTGCGTAAGTCCTAGATAGTATGAAG
>JBBTZN010000105.1:0-2658 GCA_038061355.1 Patescibacteria group bacterium
GTTCTCATTATCAACACCAACACGGCCCAGGCTTGTCGAAATACTTCCGCAAAGCAGCCAGTAGCGAATCGCGAATGGCGAATAGTAATTCAACGACGCAGGGGATAACTGAGCAAAAAATCGCGAATGGCGCCGATTCGCCACTCGCCACTCGCCACTCGCTCAACGACGTACACGACGTCGTTGATTTAGCTCTAAAAAACGACCAAGTTAGTGGGTCGCCCAGCGAACCTAATCGCTGGTAATCATCGAGTTTCCTATAGGACTTACGCACTTTCTCTTTAACCCCAGGGGTTAAAACGCTCGGAAACCCCTGGGGTTTTCCCAAAAGTGCGTAAGTCCTATAGTAGTAACTCAATCTCCATTTTATTAAGACGAATTTATTCTGTCGAAAGTAATAAAGTCAAAAGCAAAAGCATGCTTGGCATCTTGCGGGTGACTACTGCGAGCTGTTTCAACCCATTTGTCGGGCATAATTACGGGGAAAAAAACGTCACCCTGAACGCTTGTTTTAACCCGAGTTAAGTAAATGCGGTCCGCCAGTGGTAAAAAGAGGGCAAAGATGTGGCCACCACCGATAATAGCGACTTCAGCGGCTCCGTCTGTTGCTTTGAGAGCCTCTTCGAGGCTGTGCACAACAGTTACGCCCTCTACGTCAAGATCGTGGTCGCGGGTCATCACGATATTTTTGCGATTGGGTAAGGCCCGGCCAATCGAGGCAAATGTCTTGCGCCCCATAATTATGGGTTTGTTTTCGGTGAGAGTGCGAAAATGGCGCAAATCGTCGGGTAGTTGCCAAGGTAAATTGTTGTCGACGCCAATAACATTATTTTCGTCGACAGCGGCCACCATAAAAATAAGGGGATTCATAGTTAATACTTTTCAGGTTTAGACAGCCATTGCGGCTTTGATCGGCGGATCGTATTCGTAGTCGACGAGTTTAATATCGTCCATCGTAAATTGGTTGATGTCCTTAATTTTTGGGTTGAGCCAGAGTTTAGGTAATTGGTGTGGCGTTCGGGTGAGTTGTTCTCCCACGGCGTCAAAATGGTTGTGATAGATATGGGCATCACCCAGAGCGTGTACAAAATCCTTGGGTATGAGGCCTGTCACTTGGGCAATTAAGGAGAGCAACAGTGACGACGAGGCGATGTTGAACGGAACGCCCAAAAACATATCGCAACTCCGCTGGTACATCTGCAGCGAGAGCGTCTCGCCTTCGACATAGAATTGATAAAACATATGGCAAGGTGGAAGGGCCATTTGGTCGAGCTCGCCTGGGTTCCAGGCCGTTAAGATAAGTCGCCGAGCCGAGGAGATGGTGGGGTCAGCCTTGGCTTTTTTGATGTTTTCAATTAAGTTAGCTAGCTGATCAACTTCGCCCCCACCTGCCTGCCGGTTAGGCAGGTCTAGTTTTTGCCAGTGGCGCCACTGCACGCCATAGACGCGGCCTAGGTCGCCCTCAAAGCGAGCTTTGGGTTTCCAATAGTCAGCCTCAGCGTTGGCGTCCCAAATATGGCAGCCATTCTTTTGTAGTTCTCTAACGTCAGAACTCCCGCTGATAAACCATAATAATTCAGCTTTCATCGTATTGAAAGCCAGTTTTTTGGTTGTCACGGCCGGAAAACCATCGCCCAAGTTATAGCGCATCTGCAATCCAAAAACCCCCCGCGTATCGACCCCGGTGCGATTGGGTTTATCGACTCCGTTTTCTAGAATAAATTTGAGCCCATTAAGATATTGCTGCATAGCGCCTCCTCTGACTAATTCTATGCTCGCGCAGACACCAACTCTTGTCAAACTACCGCCACCTGAATCAAATAGTCCACAACCTCATTGTCATTCCCGACCACGATCGAGAATCCAGCAAATAAATTTCGAGACATCTGGATCCCCGATCAGGAACAGTCCGACGTAGCGGATATTCCTGTCGGGGATGACAGCGATAGGACTTAGTTAATTCGATGCTAGAAAGTAGTGTCAGTAAAAAGTATATTCTTAAAAAATATTTTGATGACTCAATAACCAATGAAATTACGGGGGAAAATACTAAACAAGCTTTCGGTGGTTCATTACTCAAATAGAGTAAATATGTCACAAATACTTGACAAGAATAGTAAAGAAAAGGTAGTATCTCTCCTATCGGTAAATATTGCCGAGAAAGTAATAGGTCAATGAATTATTCCATGCAACAACTCGAGCTTGTTCGGATGCAAACCGAGACGCGTACTGCGCCTCCGGTTACTGCTCGCATCCGGGCGAATGATGCCCGGGGCACTGCTGCCTCAGCTTTTGCGTGGAAGGAGTTCACTTTCTAAGTAGTTATTAGATTTTTGAACGATTTGTGCGCGAGCGCTGTGGCGGAAAGTCACAGCGTTTTTGATTTTTACCAGGTCAAAAACGAGTCCGACCTATACTTTGTCATTCCCGAACCGATCCGATGTAACTTCGGATCGATATCGGGAAACCAGTATAAAATCTGGATCCTCGGATCAAGTCCGAGGATGACAGCCTAAGTATGTAAGCCGAGGTAGGTAAAAACGATAGGGGGAAGCCATGTTGGAACCTACTGCAGAATCGTCTGCCAAGCCCAAAACCGTTTGGGAGTACCTTACCAAATACATCATTCCGGTCTGCCGCCAGGTTTGGCAGGTCTTA
>JBBTZN010000106.1:0-1688 GCA_038061355.1 Patescibacteria group bacterium
TAGACCTGGATCAGTCCTTGACCACCGACAGCGCCAAGACTTTAGCCGACGACGCCCTGGCTTGGCCGATGTTCTGGCTGAAACGATCTGTCTCGACCGTCGTTTTTCGCGCGCCCTGCGCGGCCCAGACAATCTGCCCATCAGCCTCGCCTCGAATAAATATCGCCTGCAACTCCTCGGCCGCTTAAAAGGGGAACAGACAAACGTACCCATCCCCACCATCACCGAGTTTTACCAGGCCAATAAGGTTGGCACCACCATGTATGAACGCCAACCGCTGGGCCAACCAATCGCCGATCACAAAGATAAACGCTTCTGGCAAGTACTCGCCGAGGCCTTTACGGCCATAATGCGCGCCCTCGGCCTCAACTTTTAAGTTAACCTATTAACAGGTTCACCAGTTTTCAGACCAAAAAAATCAACTATCAAAACAAAAATGCATGTTAAAGTATAGATGTGCCATAAAGCAAGATACAATTTTAATCATTGTAACTTGCGACCTAATTAATCCGATCGGATTAATTAGGTCGCAACATAGGGTAAGATAAGATATGGCTAAAAAGCCAAAAAAAATTATCGGGGGAAATCAATTCACTGATACTCTTAAGATAAGCGGTAAAATTACTACGCAAATTCTTTTGGGAGTTCTTGATCTCGGAACTGCCTATCTTTACCAGGGAGAAAGAAATGCTCTTAACCGCGAATTAATCAAAGACTATTGGCGTTGGCGGGAAATCGACAGAAAGAAATTTCAGAAAAGTCTGCGAGATCTCCGACAGCGGGGTTTTCTTAGAAGTTACTACGAGGGCAAAGATCTCGTTCTGGCTTTAACCGACAAAGGCAAACAACGAGCTCAACGAGAGGTCATTGGCGAAATAATTATGGCAACACCTGAAGTTTGGGATCGTAAGTGGCATTTAGTTATTTTTGACATCCCCGAAAAAAATCGTTTTGCCCGAACTGTCTTTCGGGAACGCTTACAGAATCTAGGATTTACCAAACTACAAAAAAGCGTTTTCGTTTATCCGTTTGATGCCACTGATCTAGTTGCTGCCATCCGTCAAAACTTCGGTCTCGGACCAGAAATTCAGTACGTTGTTGCCGACCAAATCGAACAAGAACAGGCCCTAATCGAACACTTCTTGAGCCAGGGAATCCTTAAGAAAAGCCATTTGAAGAATGGTTAGCCGTTAACCACAACAATAGACCTCTTTCAAAACCCTCTTTCGTAGCGAAACACTTTCTCTCGAGTAGAGTGTAATAGTTCTTCTAAGGAGACATACTGGTAGGTACGTTGACGAGGAAAACTATTACAATCTGCCGAGAGAAAGTGTTGCAGTCGGATATGGGGTTTTGAAAGAGGTCTAATAACAATGGCTGGTAAATTCCGCGACCTAATTAATCCGATCGGATTAATTAGGTCGCAGTTACAAAAATAAAGATCTAGATTGCTGGATAATCTATTTAATTTAATCGGACTCAATAAAGATCACTACTACGGATCTCCCGCGCAAGCCCTTGCACTTACTATTCAGAAACGAATCAAGCTCAAATAAGAAGGAGGGCGGCACCTAGCACTTGGCTGGTGTCGCCCTGATCGTGTCCCCCTACTTATTTGTGAGCGATCTCGCTGTTGCTCTTACTGATGTGCTCTGAGAGCGCGTGGCCCTCCTCAGGGCTAAGTGGCA
>JBBTZN010000107.1:0-8570 GCA_038061355.1 Patescibacteria group bacterium
CGACCAATCGAACCGCTGGCGCGGCAAATTTTAGGCGACCGGCCCGCCCTCGTATTTGGTCAACCGACTCTTCACCGCTGACATAAAGAACGGTCCCCTGACGCGCCACTCCTTCGGCAAGATGGAGGAGGAGCGTTGATTTACCAATTCCCGGCTCGCCAGCCAAAAGGGCCATTGTTCCCGGAAAAATACCGCCGCCCAAAACGCGATCAACCTCCGACAGTCCCGTGGCGATGCGGTCAGGCACGGGGCCGAGAGTTGCGGCCGCCAAGTCATAAACTTGAGGCTTTTCTTTAAGCGCGCGGCTTCGATGACTGCCCGACGTCGCTAGCCGCACTTCTTTGAGGGTATTCCAAGCGCCGCAATTCAAACATCGGCCACCCCATTTGAGGGTCTCTTCACCACAATCGGTGCATATCCAAACCGGTGTTGATTTTTGGGTTGCATGCATAATTATTTCTACACTACCCGTGAAGACGAGCGTCGACAACCTCAAGTTGGGTCGAAGTATGTCCATTCCAGGTATGTTCGTCGAGGTAACAGGCCAAATCAACCGTCTGACCAACCTTAAAAACATCAGCCTCGCCCTGCCACGAGAAAGCAATGCCCGAAATGGGCGCCTTGGCACCAAATATCTGAAGACGAAGTTTCCGATGTTGCCCCAGCGTTCCAAGCACGCGCACTTCCAACACGCGGACCGCGGTTAAGAGAAACAAAGGCCGAGGGTTGCCAATCCCATGCGGGCCAAGGTGCGACAAGAGCGCGGCTGTCGCGCTGGTGACGTCAGGTGCCTCGATTTCCGCTTCGATCAATAGTCGTGGCCCAAGTTGCTCGTCAGATAGACGATCGTCCGCCAGGCTTTGAAGCTGATCATAAATCAATTCTAGATGCTGTCGTTCAATCGTCAGCCCGGCCGCCCTAGCATGGCCACCAAACCGCTTTAAATTCTGGCCGACATGTGAGAGCGCCTCCAGCAGATGAAAACCGTCAATCGATCGGGCCGAACCGACTGCTTCTTCACCCTGGAGCGAGAGAACGATCGTTGGTCGGCCAAACTTTTGCATAAGCCGGCCGGCCACCAAACCAACAAGGCCGGTCGGCCAATCTGCCCCGGCCAACATAATCAGTTTCCGATTCATCAGACCCTCCGCCACCACGCGTGCTTCAGCCTGCTGATAAACTGCCTCTAATTGTTCTTGACGACTCAAGTTATATTGCTCGAGCTGATCAGCTAAAAAATCCGCTTCGGTAACTGAAGAAGTCACCAGCAGACCAAGAGCTAACGAAGCCTGGGGGCCCGGTACTGTCTCGCTACTATAGGCCTCGGCCGCCAATCGAGTTGGAGCATTGATGCGTGGTCCAATTTGAAAACCGATTGTGCCGGCCCCGATTCGCTCCGGATCAACCCGAGCCAGTCGAAACAAGGCTTTGAGCCCCGGCCGGCGGGTTTGGCGAAGAACCTGTAAACCATAGTGCGCCAAAAGACGATTTTCTCCAACCAGGGGCATCATATCGCAAACCGTGGAGATCGCGGCTAAATCCAGGGCCCAGCGCCGAATCGACTCGGGATTACGGCCCTGTAAAAGCGTTGGATCAAACTCTTCAATTTGAGTTAGAAATGCCGAGAGGAGTTTCCAGGCGATACCTCCCCCGCACAAATCCTTAAACGGGTACGGGCAGTCGGCCTGTTTGGGATTAATCACCGCATAGGCACGTTTTGGATACCGCTCTGGCTGAACCAAATGATGGTCGGTGATAATCAAGTCGAGTCCCAGGGTGACCGCCATCTCGGCCTCGTGATTGGCGGTGATCCCTAAATCAATCGTGATCACGACGCCAGCATTAGCCGCCTTGAGGGCCACTAAACCCTGTTCCGAAAGGCCATACCCTTCGCTACGGGTTGGAATATAAACAGCTGTCTGTAACCCAAGTTGACGCAGACCATCAAGAAGGAGCGCCGCCCCGGGTGTGCCATCCGTATCATAATCAGCAAAAATCCCAATCACTTCCTGCTTGTGGGCGGCCTCAATCAGACGATCGACCGCCTGGCGCATCCCTTTCATCAGAAAAGGATCGTGCTGTTGGCTGACAAAATCAGGATTCAAAAAAATCTCTTGGTCTTCAACCCCACGGAGCTTCAAGAGATGTTTAATTAGATCGGGGTCAGTTCTTTCCGCCACAATCCACTTTTTTTCGGATTTCGGCCCGCCTGCCGGCGAGGCAGGATTTCGGATTTCGGATTTCATTTTAGATATGCCCAACCCTTTAAACGAAGATCCACATATTCATGAATTTGCTCGCGGTGGTCTTTGATAACCAGCTCGAGATTTTGCAGTTGGCCAGCCAGTGGCCGGGTACTATCCAGAATAACGGCCCAGCCCCACTCGGTTACAAAACGGACGTGAATGGTCGTCTCATCGATTTCACCATACCGCAATCGGCCACCAATCAGAGTTGGTATGTCCTGACCAGCATCTTGCACAAACCGGACAAAATCAGCGGTCACAATTTTTTGGCCCGCCGCGGCGGGTTGGGCTCGTCGATCAATCACCGGCGGTCGGCCATCACCGGTAACTGAATCATAAGGAAAAACAATCCCCTCTTCATCAACTGCCCAGCGGGTCTCGCCAACAATCCAGATCAGTGCTGGATGGCGCCTCTCAAAATGAATTTGCAATTGATGGGGAAAGCCACGCGTCAAACGTAAAGAGGCCAATGATGGTTCAGCCTTTAAAAAATCTCGATAGACATGCCCTTCCGAAAGCGTGATAAGATTGCGACCCAACAATTGATTGCTCATATTTTCCAAAGAGGCAGTCGTCTCGCCGGCGAGAACCACATCACGGATCGCAAACACTGGCGACCACAGGATAAGCCAAACCAAGCCCATAAGACCAACCGCTATCCCCGTTCGCCGTCCAAAACGTCGCGCTAGTCGCCACCGCCACCGTCTTGGTCTGTCAGTTTTCGTCGTTGTCCGATAAATAATGTCAGGCTGACGATACTGTCGCCACCGTTCCATTTCAACCTCTTCCTTTAACTTTACTAGGTAATTCTAGCAGGACTTACGCAAATCCACTTTAACCCGCCGTTCTAAACTCTAGTTCCGGGCGTCGCGTTCATCGCCCCAACTGCCAACAAACTTAAGTGAGCAAGTTATGGACTCGGTCGGAGCCCTGGCGAGCAGCCGCTCATAAACCTGCTCGACAAGTTCTCGAACGGCGCGGGCCGTCACCCGACCCCGTGCTTCAATATAGTTCGGACGTTCCTCACTAAAGACTGCTCCACCAACTGAAAAATTCAAAACTCGCGCACTCTGAAAATGACTAGATAGGTAGTTTGAATCAGCCACCTGAAAATCGGAATGGAAGACCGGGCCTAACCATCTCCGGCCCGGCTTCTTAAAACGGCGGCGCTGGTCTTCAAAGCGGCGAATACGACGTAACAACTCATCGCGGCGCGTTTGCACCAGTTGCAAACTAGCCACCAGTAATATTTGACCTTTTTTAGGCGATTGTTTTAGGCGACTAATCGTGCCATTGCCCGCCATAACGGTCGCGCCGCGCAAATAGTGATAGGGTGCCAAACCCATTGGGCTAAGTCGATTTTGCATGAGTGACCCACCGACTGATCCATCGGCCAGCAGGAGCGACTCAAAACCGCCAAAACCCCGACTCGCGGCTTGAAGAATCACGGCTGGCCAGGTTACACCAGCATCAACCAAAACATGGCCCGCCGCTGGTACAAATTCAATACGCTCGGTTCGATTAACGATCACTAAACCAGGAAAACCATAATCAGAAAAAAGAGTCTGCGAGCCTTGACCGACAATCAGAAAGGGGCTATCGATGTCTTGCGCCGCGCCAATTGAACGTATCAGGAGATCGAGCGTGTTGGCTTTTATAAAAAAATCCGCCACCCCGCCGACGCCAAAGGCTAATTCATCTTTGAGAGAAACATGGCTTTTAAGCCCACGGCCAATGAGTTTTACCAGTTGAGCCTGCCTCTCGCTAAAAACATCCATAGCCGCACTTTAAAACTACATCACCTTGGCAAACTGGTGAGCAAGGTGATCGATATCTCCGCCGGCACCCATAAAAAGGACAATATCTTGCGGCCGAACCACATCTGCCAGCCCGGCGACTAATTCTGGCACCGCTAAATACCTCGCTTGTTCACCATTGATCGAAGTGATGGCCGCGGCGAGTGCCGGCGCTTCGATGTAATGGTCCTCTTCACGGCCCGTCACCGCAAAAATATCGGTCATCACCGCCAGGTCTGCCTCGGCTAAAACCCGAATAAAATCTTTGCTAAAAAAATTCGTTCGCGCATATTGATGGGCCTGGAAAACAACCACCAAACGACGCCCGGGATAATATGTCCGGGCCGCCCGAAGCGTTTGCTCGATCTCGACGGGATGGTGGCCATAATCAGTAATAATCGTCGCCGCTGGCGTATCGAGGAGAATCTCAAACCGGCGGCCAAGGCCACGATACTTCGCCAAGGCTAACTTCGTCGTGGCAATGGGGATGTCAGCTAAATCAGCGACGATGATCGCGGCCGTCGCATTTAACTGATTAAACAGACCCGGCACATGTAAATCGACAACTATTTCTCCCGCCGATCGCCGGAGACGAAACTGATTGACTTGCTTTTCTGTACCCTGGTCAATAATCTGATAGTCAGCTTCACCATCCCGGCCAAAAGTCAAAATTTGAGAAGTTGTCAAACCGGATTCGCCGATCGCTTGAGCAACGGCGACATCATGTCGCGGCGCCACCAGCTTACCGCCAGGCTTAATCAGACGAAAGAAACCAGCGAAAGCAGAGATTATTTCTGGTAAATCTCCAGTATAGTAATCAAGATGATCGCGATCGATATTGGTGACCACCGCCAAATCAGAAGCAAACTGATGAAAAGAACGATCAAATTCATCGGCTTCGAGGATAAATGGCCCGCTCCCGGCGTGATAGGTACGCCTGTGAAAGGCCGGTACTTCCGCCCCAACCATCACGAATGGATCCCGCCCGGCCGCGAGCATAATCGTGGCAATCATACCCGTTGTCGTCGATTTGCCGTGCGTTCCTGAAACGGCCACTGTTGGCCGCTCTCGAGTTATTTCACCAATCGCGGCCGCGCGTTTGATAACCGGGATACCCAGTTTTTCGGCTGTAAGAACTTCAGACCAACCAGTCGAAGATGGTGTAATCGCCGCATTGATAATTACTTGGTTAACATCTGCCGTAATATGCGACGAGTTATGACCATGTCTTACGGACAATCCTGCCACCTTGACATTCGCCACGTCACAACCAGTGACTGTATGGCCTTGTTCTTGAAAGTAGCTAGCTAAGCCGCGCATCGAGATACCACCCACACCAACCATGTGAATCTTTAGGCGTGTCATTGCATAACCTCGCTGATCACCTCAATTATCTTCTCTGTCGCTCGCGGTTCGAACAAACCTGCCGTCGCGGCGGCCATATTTGCCCAAGTTTTGGGTTCAAAAATTTCTTCGACTGCTTGGACTAACTTCTCGCTGGTAAGCTCTGATTGGAGAAGCAGACGAATCGCGCCGGCTGCTTCCCAAGCCCAGGCGTTATCTAGTTGATGGTTATTAGCCGCGTGAGAGAGGGGGACGATAATCGCCGGGCGACCAGCCGCGGCGATCTCGGCATAGCTGGTGGCACCGCCACGACTAATAACCACATCTGCCCGATCTAATAACTCTCGAAACTTAGCCGGGGCCACCAAATCATATACTTCATAAGCAGCGCTCGCCTTTTCGGCAAATCGGTTACGCTGGCCTGGCCCAACAATATGAAGAATCGTATAACCTGCCAGAAACGGCTGTGTTGCCCAAATAACCTGGTTGATCGATTCGCAGCCTTGACTCCCGCCTGTCACCAAGATAGTCCGCTTCGCCTGTTGCTCTTGGCGCCGTAATTTATAAAAGTCTTCATTAATTGGTATACCCGTCACCACGAGCTTACTCTGATAAGCAACCGGGAAAGTCGCGGGTAAAAAATTTACACACACTCGCTTAGCCAGGCGCAACGACCACCGATTAGCAAGTCCCATGTGCGCATCCGATTCATGGATTACAACTGGTATGCCGAGACGATGAGCCGCCACAATCACTGGAAAACTCGCATAACCACCCTTCGCAAAGACTAGATCTGGCTTCCAACGACGAAGTTCACGCCCAGCCGCCACAATCCCCCAAAAAACACTGATTGGACTAAGGAGATTCTGCCACGAAAAATAACGACGAAACTTTCCAGCCGGAATATCAATAATGGGATCACCAAGCTCTTCAGTTAGCAACCCAAAACGGCCACGACCAAAACTACCCATAAGAACTACTTTCGACCCCCGCTGTTTGAGAGCGTGCCCGACAGCTAGAAGCGGTGTTATATGGCCACCTGACCCACCACCAGCCAAAACAATTCTCTTACCCAAAAAATTTTTCATATAATTTCTCGCTTATGTCGATTTGCTTCAGATTCTAAAGGGAATTAGACCTCTTTCACAACCCTCTTCGCAACGAACAGGAAAATCGATTGAGCGAAAAATGAGAAAAGTGCCAAGACTTAGCCGTAGCTAAGTCGCGTGCAGTTAGCTCATTTTGCAGCCAATCGAGATTCTGTGCAGTTTGTAAGATGGGTTGAGAAAGAGGTCTCATATTATTTTTCTCCAGAAGCCGTTCTGACAACAACCCCTTGACGGCTAATTGCCAGGAGAATGCCGATTGCCCCCAGAGTGGCGACAAGTGACGAACCACCATAACTAATCAAGGGGAGCGGAATACCCGTTAAGGGTACGAGCGACAGCATTGCCGCCAGATTTATACTTGCTTGAATCGCTATCAAACTTGAGAGACCCGCGGCGAGCAACTGGCCAAACCGATCCGGGGCCTCTTTGGCGATCCGAAAACCACGCATCAGAAGAAACAGATAGGCCGCCATGACGATCAGGGAACGAATGAAGCCCAGCTCTTCGACCACGACGGCAAAAATTGAGTCCGTATGCACCTCTGGTAAATAACCAAGTTCCTTTAACTTTCCCTGACCAAGACCCAAACCCCACCAGCCACCCGAGCCGAGAGAATAGGCTATTTGACTGGTATGATAATCGGCTCCCAGCGGATCACTCGATCCAGTTGCTAAAAAAGTCTCCAGTCTGGCGAGGCGATAATCCGCACTAAATGTCATGGCGCCTAACAAAAGCACTCCGAGTAGTCCACCAAGAACAAGATGGCGCCAAGGAGCACCGGCAAAAAAATACATGGCCACACCAGCCAGCATCAGAACGACAGCTGTACCCATGTCCGGCTCCAAAAAAATAAGGCCGCCGAACAACCCTAAAATAAAACAAAAGGCAATAAAACCTTCTTTGAAACCTTGGATTCTCATGCCGAGTTGGGTCAGCCAGGCCGCTAGATAGATTATAAACCCGACTTTCACAAATTCAGCCGGTTGAAAACGAAGAGGGCCCAAATCAACGCAGCGATGGACGCTGCGACAGGCTGGGCTTAAAAAAACAACTACTAACAAACCAATTAAACTAATTAAGATTGGACCCGAGTAGCGTCGCCAATTTTGATAGTCTACACGTCTGAAAGCTCCTAAAACAACCAGGCCGAGCCCCAATGATTTCAGCTGTTGGACGAAAAATCGATACTGATCATTCGTACTCTCGGCTAAATACGCGCTCGCCGAAAGAATCATCACTAAACCAAAAGCCGCAAGCCCGATCGTAAGATAGAGTAGTAACCAATCAGCCCGATGGCTGCTCGCCGATCGATATCGGTCAAGTCGCGAGCTAGTCATGACTCATACCCGCGTCGATCTTTAAGCGGTCGACGAGTCGCTTAAATTGGTAACCACGTTCCTTATAGTTGGGAAAGAGATCAAAACTCGCACAACCCGGTGAAAGTAAAATCACATCCCCTGGTTGGCTGACGCGGTAAGCCAAGACAACACCTTCTTCCATCGAATAAACTGGGGGATAAATTGAAAGGGATGGTGGTGGCTGGGCCGCTGCCACGGCCGCGGCGATTTTTGGCCCTTCAACAGTGCCCAGCGGAATCAAGCTGACCGTGGTCGAACGTTCACAAATCATTTTTGCCAGAGCCGTGAAGTTCGCTTGTTTACTTGAACCGCCAACTAAAAGATGGACTGGCTCATGGAAGCTGGCTAAGGCCGCCATCACCGGTTCGGGATTAGTCGCAAAGGAATCGTTGTAAAAGGTTCGTCCTTCTACTGTGGCCACTAATTCTAACCGATGCTCAAGCCCGGGGAAATTCGGAACAACTGTGCGGATAGTCGCTGCGCTCGCGCCAGCAATGGTCGCGGCCGTAATGGCCGCTGTCACGTTTTCAAGATTGTGCTCGCCCCGCAAACGAAGATCTGTTGTTACCAATAGATCAGTCTCTCGGCCCTGACGATCACGAAAAATCAGCCGACCTTGCCGGCGAGCGTCAGCCGGCGTGTCTTCCCATCGAACGTAGGCACCCCGATCAACACTACTGCGACGAGAAAAATACCAATCTTCGCCAGAGGTCTGAC
>JBBTZN010000108.1:0-1199 GCA_038061355.1 Patescibacteria group bacterium
TGTCATCCAGCGCTGTCGGAGGGGGTCGATCGGGGCCCGTTCGCTTGGCCAGTTGTCGGGGTTACCGACGATTGAGCAGGTTGATCACATTTTGTCGCCCACCAGCGACAACGACGTCGATCTGACTCGGCAATACATCGAGCGGCGGCAGGTTGGGGGGTTCACCCTCATGGTGATGGCCAACAACTAAATAGTCCGCCTCCGGCGGACATAGCCTGGTTTTATGGGGCGCTTCCGTTGGGAGCGCCCCGAATATTTATATCGGTTACAATAGAAATATGATAATTTTTTGGGGATTTTTAGCTTACCTGTTGATTTTAATGGGGATTGGAGTATTGGTTAACCGGCTGTTGTTGCCGGTTTTTGGGCGAGGCTGGCGACTGTTTGTGGCGCCGGGCGTAATTGCGCATGAGTTGACTCACGCCCTAATGTGTGTCGTAACCGGTGCACCCGTGATGGATATTAACTTTTGGAAGAGTTCGGGCGGCCATGTGCTTCACGGTCCACCCCGCATTCATATTATTGGCCCGGTTTTGATTTCATTTGCGCCGCTCCTGCTCATGACACTGGCTATGTTTATGTTTGTACCGATTCTGTCGCCGGCGTTGGCTGACTTGCCTTGGGTTCAAGTTGTACCGACCTCGCTGTCGCAGCTATTAAGTGGCTATCTAACGAGCCTGGCAGAAGCTGTGACAAGTTTTGATTGGACGAGTCCAACACCCTGGCTGCTGAGCTACGCCATGCTGAATGTGGCGGTGACGATTGCTCCGAGCACGGTTGATTTGACAAATGTTCGCTGGGCCTTTGTGGCGTTTGTTTTAATTGCTGCTACACTGGCGCGCTTGATCGCTATACCTATTTCGGTCGCTGTTTTGTGGCCGCCGGCGGCGACGAGTCTGATTCTTTTAGGAATGACGTTGGTAGCGGCGTTGCTTATTCGAGCCGTTTTTCAGGTAATACGGGTTAAGATTGTTTGAGTCTATACTGGCGTAAGTTTTATGGGATTTATCCCCAATCAATCAGTCTTTTCGCGTCAACTACCCTTGACATCTGGGGGAGGGTACGGTGTAGCGTGAATCTTGCCTAATAACGCAGTCTTTTGTTTATGAGGCGTTGAACATTAGTGGTGCGTCGTTAGAGTACATCAAAGTAGGGAAACCTATGACAGAAGACGCCACCCCACAGGAAGAGGCCGCCGA
>JBBTZN010000108.1:1299-2764 GCA_038061355.1 Patescibacteria group bacterium
GCCGGAAGCCGAAGCCGCTGCCGAAGAGGAAGAGGCCGCCGAGCCGGAAGCCGAAGCCGCTGCCGAAGAGGAAGAGGCCGCCGAGCCGGAAGCCGAATAAACCGCACAAGCGGTTTTCCAGGTTGTCATGTCAATTCGGGTTATAACCCGAAACCCCTGCCATCGACCGCCCCCTAGCCCGGCGGGTCCGCTTTTTCTCCGCTTTGCGGGTCCGCGTATGAGTGCCTGGAGTGTTCGCCTCACACCCCAGGCATTTCGCTTTTTATAGGCTCGAGATTGCTTCATCGCACAACGATTCGCAATGACTAAAATTTTGATTGTGATTAAAATAAATAACGTTTTTTGTATCTGTTAATTTTAAAATATGACAATAGCTATTGACAAATATATCTTATTCTGCCAGTTTGCAACTAATCACTGCGCAACTTCGAAGCACACCCAACTTTGGCTTTTTGAAGATTTGCGTGGGGTGGGGCTGCCCGGGGCACCCCTTATGTACTAGGTTCTTAGGTTATTAGCTTCTTAGGTTTATAAGACTTAAGAATGACGATGGACCTTGAATACTTGGTGGGTAAGGAGTGAATCGGAGACTAGAACCTTTTCTAGATATCCTGATATACTGGCAACGTGCTGACGGAGCTGATGAAACTCGGCCTTTCGGAAAAAGAAGCCAAGGTCTACTTGGCCGCTTTGGAGTTAGGCGGCCAGGCCGCCCAAGATATTGCTAAGAAAGCCGGTGTCAATCGAGCGACAACCTATGTGATTCTACTCTCGATGATTAAAAGGGGGTTAGCGAGTTCTTTTACCAAAGGCAAGAAAACCTATTTTGCGGCCGAACCACCGGAGCAGCTTGATCACTTGCTGCGCAAACAAGAGGAGCAGATTTTTGAGCAACGCCGTGATCTGGAAAAGATGATTCCCGAATTGCGCGCTCTCTATAACCGAGCTGAAGCCAAGCCGAAAATTCGTTTTTTTGAAGGTTATGAAGGCATTCGAACGATGATTGAGGAAGTAACCCGCACGGCCCCCAAAGGCGCTAAACTTTCGGAGTTTCTGGCCCTTGATGAAGCCGTGGCGGCTTTTCCGAATTATGCGGCGATTACCAGTTTTCACCTCTTAAAGCGAAAACTTGAGGCCCGCGTAATTTACACCCATGCCGACGGCCCCCAGAAGGGGATGAACGACCCAGTCGAACAGCGGCAGGCCCGATTTGTGCCACGAGGCCAGTATCCGTTTGCGGCCTCCATCCTCATTATTCCTGAAATTGACCGAGTGGTAATTTCAACCTACCGTCGCGTCTATGCCGGCATTATTTTGGAAAATCCCGAGCTGGCTCTGACGCTCCAGACTATTTTTGATTTTTGGTGGACAAAAACACCGTCCGCGACGAAGGATTAGAATTTTATGAACTGGCTTGGTCTGCTTGTCGTCAGCCTGCTGGCTCTAGCGGTTATTGATGGTTGGC
>JBBTZN010000109.1:0-1669 GCA_038061355.1 Patescibacteria group bacterium
CGGGTCTATGCTCCGGCCGTCATAAACCACGCCCCAGAGTCGCCGACGTTTAATAAAGAAGTAAATACCGAGGCTCGTGACGGCCAGGACCAATAGTTCAAACAGCCACCAAATAAGCGACGCGCCTCTGACGACTCGGTCGCCCAGTGTCAACACCGGCTGGTTAAAGATCGTTCCCAGATAGGCCTCTAATGGAGTCCTGTTGACGCGGCCTTGGGCCGCTTGATTGGCCGAACCAGAAGTTTTAGGAGAGGCAGTCTGATTGCCTGCGGCCGCACTGCTGTTATTACCGGTACTATCGTCGGTACTGGTCGTCTGATAGGTGATTCCCACGCTGGCCAAAAAATCTGATAGCGTTTTGGCGCATTGGCCGTCGGTTGCGGTTGTTCGACCAAATGTCGCTGTCAACATTTGGTCAGAACTAGTCACGGTATTGGAATCGGTAATCGTTAGTTTGGCCGTATAAATCTGCCCTTTCTCAAATATGTCGATTTTTTGATAAAAGAAGGGATCGGTGATCCGGATGTCTTCGGTCGCCCAAATATAGAGAAGGGGATTTCGGGCATTTTTCGGCGGTCCGCTGTCATAAACAATTGCCCTGTCTTCGCCGGTGATCACTAGTTGAGTTTTAACCGGATTAGGCGCCAGCCAGACTAGAGTGATATCCTTGTTGCAACTGCGCAGGAATGGCCCTTCCAGGTTGGCGGGCGGGCTGCCGGCTAATCTAATGGTCGGCCCGGAGTTAGCTGAACCGGCTGAGGTTGGCGAACTTCCGTTTGAGCTGGTTGGCGCTGGGCAATTTGGTGGCTGGCAGGGCGTTTGGAAACCCGTTTGTCCGGGGAGAGGGCTAGTGGTCGATCCTGGTAGTGGCGCCGTCGGGCTAGAAACTGGGCTTTGGTTGGTGCAGGCTGGCAGTGGTGCTGGGCCGCAGGTGGCCGCTCGGGCAGTCGGTGTTAGGTGACCAATCAAAAATAGCAACCCCACCAAACAGGTAGTCCAGATTCCCCAAAAAACAAATCCGCGCGCGTTTTGCATCTTCTCTCCTTTATTAGACTATCTTACCGTTTTTTTTTGGCCGTTTCCAATCGGCGGTCAAGATCGCGGCGCTTCAAGGTCTCCCGCTTATCATAAAGTTTTTTGCCGCGGCCCAGGCCGAGGGACAATTTGGCACGGCCTTTTTTAAGATAGAGACGGAGCGGTATCAGGGTCAGGCCTTTTTCTTGGATTTTACCGATCAGGCGGGCGAGTTCTTGACGGTGCACCAGAAGTTTGCGGCTGCGGGTGGGGTCGCCTTCGGTGACCGTGATCGACCCGCCAACCCAAAAAAGCTCGGGGTGATTCACGCCGACTGGCGAGAGCAGTCGAGCATACGACCCGAGCATCGCCACTTTGCCGGCCCGGATTCCCTTTATTTCTGGCCCGGTTAACACTAAACCAACCTCGATCGTCTCGATAATTTCGTAGGCGTGGTAGGCCTTTTTATTGACACTGATGTCTTTATCCATAACTGTCTTAGTCTATCAAGAAACGCGTCTCGATAAAACTCAAGCACGACTTATATACTTGTCATCCTTTGGCCGTGACCAGAGGATCCAGGCTTCGTATTATGGATTCCCGACCCGTCTTGACTGGCTGTCAAGCCGAGGCGGATATCGGATTTTACCCGTCT
>JBBTZN010000110.1:0-4806 GCA_038061355.1 Patescibacteria group bacterium
GGCTAGCAGAAGCCAGCCCATCGGTTAAACCTCGAAGAAGTTCGCGAATTTTCACATACTTCTCTGGCTCGTAGTCATCGAAGGTAAAACCGGAATGACCCGGTTTGATGGCTGTGCCACTTATTTCGTTTAAAAATTGAAAGTAGTGAATCTGATTGCCGTACTTTTGCCCCAAACGCTGGGCAAATTCATAAGCCGCCTGATAGCGATTGGTCTCGCCAAATTCAAAACCATCGCAACAGAGCATAACAATTGAGAGACCGGCCTTGGAAAACTTATCCACCATAACGTCGTTCACGGCATCATTAGGCTCTCCAGTGGGAAGAGCCTCATAGGGTAAGAGAACCGCGTTGACACCCAGGTCCTTGAGGACGGCGATAGTGGCATCGATTTTGGCCGGGCTAAACGGATCATCGAGATCGTTAATCTGGAAGGCATTGGCAAAGACCCCCCATTGCTTCGGTGGGTTACCAAACGGGGCAGAAGTGGCTAGAGTTGGATTTAGGGGGCTCCCCGCCAACTCGGCGCTCCTAAGAATCGCGAGCCGAACCCCAAGAATAACGACGACAATAACAGCCACCGCCGCTAACCAAAGAATAATTTGCCGAAGATTACCCTCCATGAGGCCACCCTTTCCTCCATTTGGTCAATAGACTTCTTTCAAAACCCCATATTCAACTGCAACGGTTTATATCGGCAGAATTTATAAGTCTCCCTCGTTGACGTATCTACGGATACGTCTCCTCGGGAGAACTTTTAAATTCTCCTCGATCTAAACCGTTTCGTTATGAAAGAGAGTTTTAAAAGAAGTCTAACAAAAAAATTACGGCCAAACAGATCAGTCCACTGTCGCCCATTTGGCGATTATTTTCAATAATTCACCAATTACACTAGATTAGTCTCATGCAACCACTGGTGCTTATTCCCACCTATAATGAGCGGGATAATTTGAAGCGTCTGATTACCGCCGTGCGCCAGGCTTCACCAGCCACGGCTATTTTAGTAATTGATGACAATTCACCAGATGGTACCGGGGCTCTGGCTGATCGTCTGGCCGCAGCCGATACAAAAGTCCACGTTCTCCACCGTGCCCAAAAAAAGGGCCTCGGCCGCGCCTACCAGGCCGGTTTTACTTGGGCCTTAGCTGGTTCATTTGACCCAATTTGCACGATGGATGCCGACTTTTCCCATGATCCGGTGATACTACCTCGCCTCATCAAGCCGGTGGTAGCTGACCAAACTGATATCTGTGTCGGTTCCCGCTATATCGCTGGCGGTCGGATTCTAGGTTGGACAAAAGATCGCCACCTCTTATCGGTTGGGGCCAATCGACTGGCAAAATTTTTACTTGGCTTGCGACCACACGATGTGACCGCCGGGTATAAGTGTTACCGACGAAGTTTTTTAGAAAGTTTCAATCTGGGTAATCTCATCTCGCCAGGTTACGCCTTTCAGGTAGAGATGTTAGAGCGCGGCCAACGCGGCGGGTGGCGCATTTTAGAGATACCAATCACCTTTCGCGACCGGGTTGTCGGTTATTCTAAAGTTTCCCGTCACGAGCTTGTTACCTCGATACGGAGCCTGGTCCTTTTAGCCAGCCGCCGCGCCAGCCTACGCGAATTCATCAAGTTTTGCCTCGTCGGAGGGATTAATTTTGCCATCGACCTAGGCACCACAAACCTAGGAGTTATTATTCTCCATTGGTCAGCCGTTTGGGCTGGTTATTTTGGCGTTATTCTCGCTCTGCTAAACAGCTTTATTTTGAATCGCGGTTGGACTTTTCGAGCCAAACGAGGCAAGGTTTGGCCGCAGATGATTCGCTTTTTTATCATTAATGGTAGTGGGGCGGCGATCAATGGCGGCCTCTATACCCTACTCCTCCTACATTTTGGTTGGCACTATAATCTGGCCAAAATTGTGGCCATTATTGGTAGTATCAGTTGGAATTTTATCGGCACGAAATTTTGGGTATTTAGGGGTGGTCAACGATCAAGTTGAGGTTGAGAACGATTACCTGACGTCTGGTAGGTCATCATGAGCGCAACCAGCAGCCACCAGAGAGCGGCGAGATCATTTTTATAGAATGGTGTATCCACTAAACCCTGTACCAACCAGGCAATAAGCGCTGCCATAATCGGGATCTGCCAGGTCGCCAACCTCGGCAACCTAGCGGCAAGCAGGCCAAGCAAAATAAGCCAACCCGCCAAACCGATGAGCCCGAGCGTCACCCAAGTCATTAAGAAAAAATTGTGCGGATGAAGAGCATAGGGCGTAATGTATTCCGGATAATTGACTTGCCCCGCGGTCTTTTGCCCAAAGAGTGGCTGAAAATTAGCCCAACCGATTCCCCAAATTGGGTTGGTTGGAATAATTCTCGTCGCCGTTGTTCGCCAAATCTCAAGACGGATATTGTTGGATGATGTTAGGCGATTGGCAGTGGTTGGATCAATATTTGGATCGGGTAAAAAACTCGGACCAACGATCAAGAGACCGGTTACAATAAGGAGGCTGGCGGCGGCACCAATAATGGCTCGACGAGCTGGATAGTGGCGGCCAAGCAGCCAAACCCCAGCCATTATCAGGCCGGCAAGAATGGCGACTATTCCGGCGCGCGAGCCTGAAACAAGCACCGCCAAAACGAGTACTATCATTGCAACTAGTGAGAAAATGCGAACTAATTGGCTGGCTGGCCGACTAATGCCAACAAGCGTCAGCAAAACAAGCGGGGACAGGTAAAGAGCAAGATAGTTGGGCGAGGCGCCAGCGTCGATCATGTAAATACCGAGGCGGCGGCCGTCACTGGCAACCTGATTAAGCAGCGGCGCAAGAGCAAGTGCCTCAACCGCGACCAGCACACCACCCAGGACAGCACCGCCGGTCAACCAGTAGCAGGCCCGTTTATCACCATCAGTGACCGAACGAACCAGCCAATAGAAGATGAGCCCATCAAGAATAATTGCCTTCCACTGCCCGAGGGAGGCAAGGTAGTTAGGACTGACAGCTAGAGCGATCAGACTAGCGAGCAGAATAAGCAGAATTGGCCAGCGCAACCGATCGGCGCGCCAGAATGTCCATGACAAAGCACCACCGGCCAAACCACTTAGAAACACAACCCAGAGAAGGATTTCCCAGAGGGTCGTGGGGATATGGAGAATCTCGAACCGAATAAGATAGGTGGGAATAGTCGCCGCGAGCAAGGCAACCGGCCAGACAAGATCTGGAGGATTAAGTTTAAGAAGCCTCATGCGCTTCTCCCTTCTTATCTATTCTGGCAACTAGATTTTGGAGAGCGACCAGTAAGCCAATTGTAATCCAAATGGGATTTATATAGAGGGTAGAGAAGAAATTGTATTGAACTAAAATGCCAATTAAGGCCGCGGTCGCCCCAACAAGTGAGGCATCAAGGAGCGTGCCTCGGGGTTGACGGACAATCAACGAGCATGAGCGCCCGAGAAGATAGAGGATAAAAATCACAAAAGTCAGCGTTCCGATCAAACCTGTTTCTGCCAGCAATTCGAGGTACTGGTTATTAACAATCGGCCAACCATGGGCAGGCGTTTGGGCAGGATAACCCAAACTGGCTGGACCGAAATTACCGAAACCAACACCGACCCAAGGCGATGTCTGCCAGATGGTAACGGCCTGATACCAACTAGACAGGCGGCCGACGGTGGAATCGCCACGGCCAAAATCTTTAACTGTCACGTGGGAGGTAAACTCGGTCAGAGCCCCGGGCCGGGCGATCGACAAAAAACCAACAGTAGTCAGACCAACTACCAGCATTGTGGCTAAACCAATAACAATGAGCTTTGGTTTGAGCAGGTGTTTGCCAAGAATGAGAAGTAAGACGAGCAGGCTCGCCGCCAGCCCAAGAAAAGCTCCCCGCGAGAGAGTAAAAATAAAGGCGAGAGCAACCAGTACCAAGGCACTTATTAAAAGCGGGCGGCGCCAAGGTAGTTTGGGTAAAGCGAGAAGAGCGATACCGAGACTAAAAGGCAACAACAAAAAATTACCAAAATAGAGTGGCTCTTGGCTAAAGGCTTGAATGCGCGGAAAACCAAAAACGACTTTGGTGTAGCCCGGGTCTAAACCAGTTAAACTCACCGGCAAGCCAGCCAAGTCACCCAAAAACTGGTAAAAACCAAAGACCACAGCTAGAAGTGTTGTGGCGCCAAGAATTTTGAGCAGTAGTGGAAGCTGTTCTGTTTTGACCAGGAGTTGAGGAATAAGGAGACCGAGGCTCACTGAAAAAAAGGTGGCGGCCAAACTAAAGACGGCGCGCTGGCCAGCTTCAGCTGTCACCAACGAGAGGGCTAGACTCGCCATAAACAACAGCGTGGGCAGGACGAGAGGATTGGGTTGGATCCGCCGCTTGCCAACCAGAACGGTCAGCAACCAAACAAGCAAAACGAGCCCGCCAAAAATATGGTTTATTTTAACAGTAAAACCAGCCATATCTAAACTGGGAATTCGCTCAAAGGGTAAGAAGGCGATCAAACCAAGCAGGCCAAGCTCAAGGCGCCAAAAAAGAGCGGCCATGACGGCAAGAGTAAGAAGGGCCAGCAAAAGGGCGAGACTCCCAATAATCGTCAGCATACCTGGGCTCTAGTCTACGGTCTCTGGAGAACTTTGAGAAGGGCGACACGGGCGGCCGTGGCAGTTTCCCGCCACGTGTACTGGGCCGCCTGATCCGGCCCGTAACGACCGAGATCCACGCGCATTTGCTTATCAGTCAGCAAACGAACAAGCCCGTCACGAATAGAAGCGACGCTGTAAGGATCGACGAGAAGCGCCGCCTTTCCAACT
>JBBTZN010000111.1:0-2100 GCA_038061355.1 Patescibacteria group bacterium
CGCGTACTTATTGCCGACCCCTGTTTGGCGATCGATCACGATTAGTTCCATCGTTAGGCCACCCATGAGCCGAGAGGCGATGGGTGGTTTTGTGTTTGATTTTGAAAATAGAGCCAGCCCAATCTTGAATAAAGCCGATCTCTTTGGTATCGTCGACAAGACTCATAATTGCGCGTGTAGCTGTCCGATGCCCGGATCGGACCAAGCAGTGGTAGAACGGTCCGACGTAATGTCGGACAGGTCGAAAGTTACTGATGGAACCGTGTGTCTATATTTTAAGAAGTTTAGTTAACGATCGGTATTATATTGGCAGTACTGATAACATTCTCCGTAGAGTTCATGAACATAACAGTGGAAAATCTATTTACACACGTCTGACGAAGCCATTCGAATTAGTTTTTTCTCAGAATTTTGCAACACTTACAGAGGCTCGATCGGTCGAATACAGATTGAAAAAACTGAAACGTCGAGATATTCTAGAAAGAATAATAGAAAATGGAGTTATTACGTTAAAGTAAAAACAATTTTTGATGCGCGTGTAGCTCAGTGGTAGAGCGCAGCTCTGATAAAGCTGAGGTCGAAAGTTCGATCCTTTCCACGCGCACCAAAAGTTGTTTTTATTCGTAGAGAATTTTGTAGTAGAGCGGTCCGACGTAATGTCGGACAGGTCGAAAGTTCGATCCTTTCCACGCCTGCCTATCAGCAGGCAGGCCTGTCCGCCTCTGGAGGGCGCACCAAAAGTATCCGCCCAAGGCGGGTGTTTTTGTGTGTAGAAAATATTGTCTTTTGCCCTTGATTTTTTTGATAAAAGCGTGTATCTTCTGATATCGTAGTAATCAGATAAAGTTCTTTAACTTTTTTGTTCGGTGACACAAGCGAGTTTTTAAGCTATTTTGTGTCACCGAACGAATCTAAGACTGGAAGGGGGTGACATGATCGTGTCACGAGTTACGGGCAAAAAAGGCAAGAAGAATCTCCGAGACAAACCCCGCCGCCGCGGTCATGATCGCCTGCCGGCGAGTGTTGACTTCTCGGGGACGCATTTGAACGCTCCCCGACAATGGATCGAGCGTCAGATCCGAAAAGTGGCTAAAAGTGTAGCCCAATCGGGCGAGTTTTTTGATTTGAAGACAGTCATCAAACGAGTTGCCCGTGGGACTTTCTCAATCATCCTTCGGGATTCAGATTGGGGACCGGTTTCGGACTGGAGTCCCGTTACCTGCCGAGTTATCAAAAATAACTCACAGCCACTTGAGCGGGCAACTTTCGCTCACGTGCCCCTGCGGTTTGGCGAAAAGTCCTCGACGATTACAGGAATTTTCACCAGTGAACTCGAGGTAATTCTGGCCGGTAATTACCTGGGACCACTCCAGAAAGAAATATATTTAATTCTCTGTGTGGAGATTCTGGAGTGGATCTTGCTTCACCCTGTTACCCCACATGAGGAGTCGGTCGAGGAGACCCAAAAGCCCACCTAACGGCGCGTTCCTGACCCATTCGAGGGAGGCGCGCCGTTTAGCATTTTTTCGGGGTTGATCCCTCACATGAAAAGCACCGACTATGTCGATTGTGCAAGGCACTGTGCTTTTCATGTGAGGGATTGACAAAGATCTAGTTACTCGAGACAATACTACTACAAAACAAAATCAAGCGAGGGGTAATACCTTAGTGTTTACATCAGGAGTGATACCTGAGAAATATGTGAGGTCTTGACACCCTGAAGTGACCTGCTATGATCCGGAGAGAAAACAATATGGTAAATAGACAAACAATTTGTCTTCGGGGGTTAGCGCGAGCGTAATTCCGCATGATAACGGTTTTGCTCGTTATGACCTCGCTGCCCAGGCGGGGCTTTTTGTACCCTTTTGCAACCAACCGATTAGCGATTAGCGATTAGCGATTACTCCAGTAATCGATAGCCGCTCGCAGCTAATCCCAACCTTTCAGAGTAGCTCTGTTACTTAAAAATTAAGATGGGTATAAATCTGGAAACCGAGGACCTGTGCGCCGGCAGGCGAATATGGATTCCTCGGTACTCCGAGCATGTAGTCGCAAGACTACAAACATGAGAAATTGATGATAATAAGAGCACGAGGTGGA
>JBBTZN010000112.1:0-3223 GCA_038061355.1 Patescibacteria group bacterium
TGTTAAAAGTTCCGGAATTCAAAAAAGCCAAAATAAATACATGTTATTCGGAAAATTGATTCCAGGTGTATTGGGTTCTGTTTTTAATCTTGTTCTTCCATTCACTATAACATTTCAATATTTTTGGGTAGGTCCGATTTTTACATTGATAATGATAGGCTCTATTGCCTACGCCATCGTTGCTCATCGTCTGTTTGATATTCGCGTAATTATTAAACGGACGGTGATTTTTGCGGGTTTGTCGGCGTTTGTTTTGGGGACCTATGCTTTGATTATTTTGGCGACGGCGACCATTTTAGGCGGTGGCGGGGAGGCTATTTTGGCTTCTCGGCAGATGATTCCTAATCTAGTGGCGGCGCTCGGGATCGCTCTCGGGTTCGACCCGCTGCGCAAATGGCTGACGGTGCGCACCGACAAGTGGTTGTTTAAGGGTGAATATACACCGCAAGCGGTGCTGCAAGAGTTGTCAGAGACCCTGGCCAACGTGGTTGACCTCGGCGAAGCCGTTGAAGAAATGATGCAAATCGTCACCAAGGCGATGCGGCTTAATAAGTCGGCCGCTTTTTTGATTCAGCCGTCAGATACCCATGGCGACTATGAACTGAAACAACTGGTGACGGTTGGCTACCAGCGCAAAGAGGGGATGCAGCAAATTGCCCCGAAAGATTCTTTGCTCCAGTATTTTCTCCATACCAATATCGCCGAAACCAAGTATCAGCCCGTGGTGGCCGAAGAGTTGTCCCGTCAGCTTGAAGAAGGCTCTCTTAAAGGCGAACGGGCGCAGCTAACAAATGACTTTTTAGCCCGTTTGACTGGGCTTGAAGCAGCGGTAGCTCTACCACTCTTTATTCGCCGTCAACAGCCAGTGCCTACTCCCCCTGGTAGCCCACCTCGTTTTCGCGATATCGAGATTTTTATTGGTATTCTGACCCTGTCAGAGAAGAAGTCGGGCGATGCCTTTACCGACCAAGATTTGAACCTGCTTTCGATTGTCGCGAGCCAAACTGCCGGGGCGGTCGAAAAATCGCGCCTTTTTGAAGAAGACCAGCTTAAGTCGGAGTTCGTTTCGATTGCGTCGCACGAGCTGCTCACTCCGACGGCCGCCATGGAAGGTTATCTCTCGATGATTCTTGAAGAAGGCATGGGTAAAGTCGACAAACAAGCCCGCGGGTATCTCGAGACCGTCTACCGCGAGTCAAAGCGGCTGGCCAGCCTGGTAAAAGATTTACTGAATGTCAGCCGGATTGAACGCGGCAAGATCGTGGTTCACCCGGCGCCTCTCGATTTAGCCGAACTGATAAAACAAGTTTTAGAAAGCCTCAAGTTTCGGGCCGAAGAACGGCGAATTAAGTTAACCCTAACAATGAAAGATAAATTGCCCAAGGTGATGGCCGACAGTGAAAAATTGACCGAAGTGATGGTGAACTTGATTGGTAACTCGATTAAATACACCCACGAAGGCGGCCAGGCCGCGATTACGACCGAAACCCGTAACGGTCAGGTGTTGGTTCATATCAAAGATAACGGTATCGGTATGAAGCCCGAAGATGTCCAACACCTCTTTACTAAGTTTTTCCGAGCTTCGAACTCTGATCAGACCAACCAAGGTGGCACCGGCCTGGGCCTCTATATCACCAAGAACATTATTGAACTAATGGGCGGCACGATCGGCGTGGAGTCGGAGCTCAATAAAGGGTCGACGTTTACGTTTTCGCTACCGGTTGCCAAGTAGTAATTTTGATTACCTGAATTAAAAAGGTCCTCACCTTATTTTTTGTTCGGTGAGGACCTCGACGGCGCGCTAGTGGCTCGAGCTACGGCTTGAACACTTGACGCAAGGGGATTCAGGTTGGGACGAATTGGTGTCGAACACCGGGTTGAGCTGCAAGGTTATTCACCTCCTTTCGGGCTGATTACAGCTTGGGCTGCATTACGTAAAAATGCTGGTTGGTTGAGGACCTCGCCAGTTTCAGAAAAGTTGTTGCCAATGCAGAAGTTATAGGCGGCCTCCGTGCCGCTTTTGGCGACATCAGCATTGGTCAGGTGACGAATTCCCTGCATGAGATCCCCGTTGTAAATCTCAATAACTGAGTTTTGTTGAAGATGGCCAACAGCATAGGGAAATTGACTGCAGGAGAAAACGCTACCATCGCCAGCGATTGAGAAGAGAGCTTTGCCAGCCGAACAGACCGGCGAGGTGTCTGTTTCACTAAAGTCAGTGCGGATCAAGAAGTCTGGCCTCTCACGTAGAAAAACTGTCAGCTCCGCTGTCGTAATATTGAGACTCGCTTTGCCAGTTTTTTCTGCGTAATACTCGTTCAAAATTGGCCAAGCGAAGCTTTGATTGATGTCGAGTCCTTTGAAGTAAACTTCAGTCTCATTCCGGTCGGGATAATTCACCCTCATCAGTGGTGTCGCCGCTTCAACATAATAGCCATGTTCTTTGAGCTCGAGAAGATGCTTCATGGTCCGTTGCCATGAACCTTTCCGCTTCGTTACGATATCATGCGTTTTGGCTCGAGCTGAATAGACAGAGGTTTGAATCCGTGCAATTTTGAGTTCGGTGGGGGAACTCTCTTCAAACCATTTTGGTAAATATTGAAGGTTGGAAAAGATTTCCGTAACAAATCCGGCCGCCGCCGCCTTTTCTAGAAAGACGCGGCAGTTTGGTTGCAAGAAGGGTTCGCCGCCTGTGATTACGATGAGAAAGACACCGAGTTGATGCAGTGTCTCTAAAAGGTCGTCGATTTGGCTCGGTGTGTATTGGGCCAAAAATCCGAGGTTTTTTCCGGCCAGATCTTCATTACCAATGTAACAGTGTCGACAACGAAGAGAACACTTTCGGTCGAGCTCGATGTTGACAATAGTCGGAAAGCCAAACTTCATACCAAGACTGAGAAGATTTGGGCGAAACAGACGACTGTTGATCTGACCGGCATCGGTAAATATCTCTCGAAAGGCAGCTGGGATCTCTACAACATTTCGGTGCCAGTTTTCGAGGAGATAGGCTGCCTGTTCCGGTTCCCAGCTGGTGACACGGCCGGTTGTGTAATTGAGAAGATGGGTGTAGCCAGCGACAGTACGACGAATGATCGGGGTGTCCATTGAGCTTGCAGTCCAATCGTAGTATCTGATTGTTAAAACTTCTACAACAATTTAAACAAATATTGTCACCGCCACGTAGTAATGTCGTAGTGCCTGCCATGTAGAAATGTCGTACCCT
>JBBTZN010000113.1:0-2323 GCA_038061355.1 Patescibacteria group bacterium
AAATCTCGGCCAAAAAAATTATTCTGCGCAATTCCGCCGAAATTCCCAGTGTTCCCTCTTCCATTCAACTAAACTTTGGCGGCTCTGGCGGCGGCACCTGGCGCTATGCTCCTGGCACTTGGCACGAAGTTCCTTAGGATCTAGAACATCCACAAATTTTGAACACTTCAGGAGTGACGATCCAGAGCTGTGCGAAGGACTCTCCTGGAGTGAAGGAAAATTTGTGGATGTCCAACGTAGACATTGGTATTTCGGATTTCCTGTTCTTTTAGGTATGATAAAGAACAGGTGAAGGAGGGTTGTGCTCCACCTGGGAATTGATTTTGGATTTGATCAAGTCAAAATTGCCGCCGTCGAGCACGGCTTATTTGGGGCGCGCTTATCAAGCACCAGCCAAATGCCAATCCCCCCGAAATCTATCACCAAAAATGGCCTCGAACCCGCCTCGGCCCTAGTGACTGCCGCGCGGCTTGCCCTTCAAAAAAGCAACCTCCATTTTGGCCGTCATCAGCGGGTAACCAGCGCCATCCCCGCCAGTCTCGTTCTCACCAAACGCCTCGAACTACCAGCTATGCCCCACCATGAATTGGCTAACTCTATTTCTTTTGAAGCTGGACAGTCATTTCCCATCCCCATTGACGAACTCATTATCGACTGGCTCATCATCCCGAATGCGCAAAGTAAAAAAATCAACCAAACCGTCGTTTTGCTAGTTGGCGCTCCACGCGCCCTTGTCACCGGTTTGGTTGGGCTTTTTGATCAGCTCGGTCTGCAACTCCTGGGGTTGGAAATCAAACCGCTGGCCAACGCGCGTGCGGTGACGGCAGTAGGCGATACGAGCTGCTTTCTCTTAGTCGACATCGGAGCCGTGGAATCAAGTATCGCGGTCGTCGATCATGGTGTTGTTATCCATGTCACCAGCCTTGATTTTGGGGCAAGCCAGTTGCAGGATAGCAAATCACACGCTCTTAAAATTTTGCCGGCCATTCCCCCCGACCTTCTCCCGCCCAGAGAGGGCCAAACTAAGGCCACGAACCAAAATAAGAAAAGGAAAGGGTTGCCACTTAAAGACACTGTAAAATCCTTGGCGCTGGAAATTATGAGTCTTCTTAAATACAGCGCTCAACACCTCGCCCTCGGGGCCTTCAAAGAAATCCGTCTCTGTGGCGGCAATTCTCAAATCGAAGGTCTTGCCACCGCCCTGGCAGATTTAACTGGTATTCCAACAACGCTCGCCAACCCGCTGGCTCGTCTTACTCCTGATAAAAATCAGGGAGCTAAGCAACTCTTACCGTTTACGACCGCCATCGGTTTAGCCCTGCGAAAGGATTTTTGAGTGGCACCGCATAGTCAACATGAATTTAATCTCCTGCCCGAAGATCGCCAAGATACTATTAAACGCGGCAAGAGCAATCATAAACTCCTGAAAGTCGCCATTCTCTTGCTGGCCACGACCGGCGCGCTCCTCCTCGTGGCCAAAACCTGGGAGGCGGGCCTCGTCGAACAACATCAACTTGCCACCACCGAGCTGTATCAGCTCGAAACCAATCTCGAACCGTTTATTTCCCTGCGTACCGAAGTCGCCCGAATTCTTGATCGCCTGACGACCATTGATCAGTTAGAGCAAAATCGTTTCCTCTGGACCGATCATGTTGTTGCCCTGGCTGCCGCCACACCCAGCACCGTCCAAATCATCGCCGTGACCCCCACCCTAAAAGATAATCAGCTCATCTTCTCTCTCACCGGCCAGGCGACCACTCGTGCCGATATCGTCCGGTTTAAACAGGCTCTCGAAACAACAAAATTATTCACCGACCTCTTAATCGAAAACTCTCAAATAACCGAGTCGACCACCGCCAGTCCGGTTAGTTTTACGCTGACGGGTAGTCTAAACCCAGCCAGCCGTCAGGAGGAGTGATGGGCACGCGTGTAGCAACCTATCTGATTCATAGTAGCACCGTCCTCTTAATCGGTGGTCTTCTTTCTTTTTTCGGTCTACCACTTGCCAGCCAAGTCAACCAACTCCAGAAAGAAACCCAGACTATCACCAGCCAAATCAGCGAATTTGATAGTCGGCGCGAAGAGATTACTCGGCTCGCTCTCGACAAAGACCTTAACCATATCTATGCCCAGCAGCTTCAGCAGATTCTGCCCGAAATACAAGATGCCGACGGTCTGACACTCCTCCTTGATACCTATGCCCGTCGTCTTGGCATGGAACTACCCGCCCTCTCCTTGAACGCTAAGCCCCAAACGGGTACGGGCAGCAAAGCCTTACCGCCGGCAGTGCAGGCGCTTGATTTTAGTCTGGAAACTATTGGTG
>JBBTZN010000113.1:2333-4460 GCA_038061355.1 Patescibacteria group bacterium
GACCAACTGGTCTTGTTTTTAAATCGACTCGAAAAGGGTGACCGATTAATCGAAATTCGCTCGGCCTCCATGAGTGGTCAGGACGACGGCCGCATTCTCGCCCATATCGAGGGACGAACATTCTCCAAAAAACCCACCCTCGATGCGCTTTCCGCTACGGCCGTTATCGATCCAGCCACCCGCAACCGGATTATCAACCGCGCGACCGAAACCCTGCCCGACCTGTCCAAAATCCTCCTCGGCCACCCCAATCCTTTTGCACCCATCGAATAATTTAGTAGCAACTTTTCTGGTTTATACGCGCAGAATTTTCCACCCGGCTTGGCGAGCAACGCAGGCCAAGGCGTTATTGGGGTTGATAACAATGCCCTGGCCGCAACTGACTATCAACGGCGTATCCTCAATTTGGCCGCCAACGCCGATGCTGGCCCGAAGATCAATCTTTTCACGTTCCGCAAACGCCCGAAGAGCGGATAGTTTAGCCTCGCCGCGCATGACTGGGCCAACCAATTTACCAGTTAAACGGCCGTTTTGAACATCCAGCTGCGTGGCAATGACCGCGTCGGCTCCTAAATCGCGGGCAAACGTCTCGGCGATTGGCGCCAGCGTTTCGGTCACCAGCACCACCGGCCCGCGTTTTTTCCAGGTCACCATCTGTTTGTAAATAGCTGGCCGTAATTTGGGTCGCAACACGGCGGCGTAGGCTTCACCAATCGCTTTTTTAAACCTAATCTCTTGCCAACCAGCCAGTAAACCCACCCCGGCCGCAAAAGCCGCTTCATCATCAAGCCGTCCCAACTTTTTGAGCATGATCCACCAGGCGATTTTGAGATAGTTCCAGCGACTCAAATAGCCCTTTTGCAAAAACCAGCTACTCGCATCTTTAATCGACAGCCCCGGATAGAGCGTCTCGTCAAGATCGCAAAAAGTGGCCGCTATCCCTCCTCTTTTCATAGTCTTATTCTTGCATTTTAGGCTTTAATTTGGTAGTAGTATAAGGTTCTGGCTAGCCGGTAAGACGAAACCAGCTGGCCCGGGCCATGTCGTACATTCGACAAATTAGGCCCCAAAAGGAGGAAGATGAAATGTCCGCTGCTGGAGCGAAAGACGAGAACAAAACCCTGGCCGACCTTAACCCTAACCTCAACAAGGAACAGGCGATGCGCGAGGTGTTGGCCGAAATCGCCGCCAGCGACCCCGCTAACGCCCAACTACTTAAGGAATTGAGCAACAAAGATTCAGTCATTGCCCGCCGCGTCGCCTTGAGTGTTCGCTCTATCCAAGCCGCGATCCAGGCCAATCTGCGCCAGGCGGAAGAAGAGGGCCTTAAAGCCACCGTCGCCTCCGACAATACCCAGGCCCTTTGGGAACTTCTCACGCGACTGGTGGGATTTGTCAAAGCTCGAAGAATTTTCCGCCAAGCCGGAATCTCCCGCGACCTCAACCGGCTGATCGCCCATGGGCGGGTCTATATCACCCTAGAACAATTCAATCAGGTGATGGAGGCCTTTTGGCTGGGTGTTGGCACCAAGGATGCCCCTTTTCTGGCCGCGGCCTACCTGGTGGAGAATGGCTTTGGCCCACTCCGCCAAGTGATGCCGAGCGCCCAGGAAACATTGCCGATGCGCAGCCTCTACTCCCAAGCGCCTTTTGTCTCTTGGCTTTTCAATAAGGTTAAAAAAATGAAGAAAGGCCGGAGCGGTCGGAATTTCTGCGAGTTCACATCCACGATCGACGCAGCGATTCCACCGATACGGGATTACTGGTCCCGTTTCTTCGTCCATGCGATCGTGGCGGGCGTTTTAACAGGCAAGGTGCTTGCTTATCTCAAACGCTACACGGGCCTGACAGCTGGTGACCTCCGCGAGGCCGTGGCAGTCGCTCGGCGTGGCGAAAAACCCAACTGGCAGCAGCCAGCTCCGGGCATCAGCGGCGCGGCTGTCACCGAGGGTCTCTACCGCTATTGGTGGAGCCAAAACCCCGAACTGACCTGGAAATATAACTTGCCCCGCAAATTGACCGCCGACCTTCGGGAAATTTGGCTGCAATTCCCCTTACAGGAAGCCCTTGAATTTCACCTCGAGCTGGCCCAAAATCTGGGGGTTAACTCTGGATTTGAAAACGTAT
>JBBTZN010000114.1:0-12509 GCA_038061355.1 Patescibacteria group bacterium
TCGGCTCGAACCGCCGACTTTCGGCGGGAATTCTTTTGGCGGAATTCAAAACCCCCTGGAATTTCTTGGCGGAAACCAATGCCGAGGGGCGAAGCCCCGAGGCAACTTCTTTAACAAATTCGGAATGGTGGTGGCTGTACGACCAAGCTCGAACCCATTTCCAACGCACAACAGTATGAATTGAGCGTACTGCGGCGGCCGACTGGCCGCAAGCGCTAAAAGCGCCTTGTGGGCCCGCGGGGAGGGGTGTGGGGAGGGAATGCGGGCCCACCCTGTTCAGCTAATTCTCAGGTTGATTGGAGATAATCTTGGAAGAAAAACTCGACTTGTAGTGTAATAGATAGTAGAAACAGCGAATTGAGAGAAGGATTATGTCGGTGAAAACCGGTCAAAGTATTGAAGAACTGTACCTTGGGGAGAAAAAGAAATCGCAGATCTTAATGTCGGCGACGGTGTTGTTGTCTCTGGCTTTGGTTGGCTCAATCACTGCGTATGTGAAGAAACCAACGGCATCTAGCAATACGTTTACTCCTCCATCGCAATTTGCCGGAGGACCGCCTGGCAGCGGCGAGAATGGCGGTCAATTCCGGATGGGTTTTCAAGATATGACGCAATTTTTCAAAGACGACGGTTCCGTTGACACCGCACAACTCGACGAACTCACGTCTCGTCTGCCAGCTGGTGCTTCAGATCGGTTTCTTGAGCGACTTACGTTGAACATCGACCAAGCGGTCACTGACGGAAAACTGACACAAGATCAAGCGACAAAGCTTAAAGCCGCGCTTGAGGAAAGGGCGGCCAATGCCCAGTGAGACTGCGGACGTCATCACATTCGACGCGATTCATAAGCACTACCAGAACGATGGTGCGAAAACTCATGCGCTGAAAGGGATTTCCCTGACTATTCGGCAGGGCGATTTTGTAGCCATCATGGGGCGGAGCGGTTCGGGCAAGTCGAGCCTGATGAACATCATTGGCCTCTTGGATCAGCACTTTGATGGTGAGTACCAACTCGATGGTATTAACATTAAACAGCTCTCAGATAGCCGACGGTCGGAGATTCGTGGCCAAAAAATCGGCTTCATCTTTCAGCAGTTTAACTTACTCAAGCGCACAACGGTCCTCGACAACGTACTGCTGCCGACCGTCTATGCAGGAAAGCCTGGCGATGAACTACGGGCGCTCAAGATCCTCAAGCAGGTGGGGTTGGCCGATTACACTGGTCACAACACGAATCAACTCTCTGGCGGTCAGATGCAGCGGGTCGCGATTGCCCGTGCACTGATGATGGAGCCGAGTATTCTCCTGGCTGATGAGCCAACCGGTAACCTCGATACAAAAACTGCGCACAGTATTATGGAGCTGTTTCAAGAAATCAACCAAGCGGGCACGACAGTGGTGGTGATTACCCACGAAGATGACATAGCCGCCTTTGCGAAACGAACCATTCACCTCTTAGATGGCAAGATTGAGGAGAGCAAATGAAAGTTGGCGCACTCATAAAACAAAGTTTTTCCAGCATCGCCCACAATAAAATCCGGAGTGGGCTCACTATCCTGGGAATTGTGATCGGTATCAGTTCAGTCATTGCCTTGGTTGGGCTCGGAAAGGGCTTGCAAGCGAATGTCACCCAGCGTTTGGGCAACCTTGATACGAAACGGATGACCTTTCAGTCGCTTAATCCCGAACGCGAGACCGTCCAGAGGGAGCGGGGCGGGCCGAACGGCGGAGGAGCACAGGGCGGATTTGTGTTTCAGCGTGGTGGAGGAGGAACAGAAACACTGACCGAGGCTGACTATGCAACGGTCAAAGGGACTACGAATATTGCTGCAGCGTCGCCCGATGCCAGCACCCAGACAGATGTGACGAAATCGGCTGATGCGGGTGAGGCAACAGCCTTTCAGCTTCATGGCGCCGATACAGCCTATGCTTCGATGCAAAAGTACGAGTTGACTGCAGGCGAATTCCTCACGGAAACACAGGTGGATGAATCGCATAACGTGCTGATCATCGGCGACCAAGCGGCTCAGGATTTGCTTGGGTCGGATGTAAATCCGCTTGGTCAGAAGCTGTACCTCAAGGGGACTGAGTTTACTGTTACAGGCGTCCTCAAGGCGCCGGCTGATGCGCCACCCTTCAATAATCCAGCCGACAATCTCTACATCGGCTACAAGCGTTGGCTCACACTCAGCGAGAAATCAGTCTTCAGTACGATCCTGGCTGACGCGTCCAGTGATGACACCGTTGACTCGGCATCACAGACTGCCCTCAAGGCAATGCTTACAAGTCACAACATCACGGATGAAACCAAGGCAGACATTGGGGTCAGTATGAATAAAGATCTCCTCAACACCGTCTCGAGCGTTGCCGGCAGCTTCACGGACACACTTGCCGGTATCGCGGCAATCTCTTTGATAGTCGGCGGCATTGGGATTATGAATATTATGCTTGTAACGGTGACGGAACGGACGCGTGAGATCGGCCTGCGCCGGGCAGTTGGAGCGAAAAAGCACCAAATATTGCTGCAATTCTTAGTGGAGTCGGTTCTGCTCACACTGATCGGCGGGATAGTGGGGGTATTACTGGGTATGATATTTAGCAACTACGCTGGCGCGATCGTTGGTAATATTCCTGGTCGAGGAATTGGTGGAGCTAATGCTAGCAGCGTTCAAGCCGTGATTGATCTCGGTACGATGGTCATGGCTGTCGGCATTTCGGCGGGGATTGGTATCGTCTTTGGCCTATTCCCGGCCATCAAAGCCGCTAATCTTGATCCGGTTGAGGCGCTACGCTACGAGTAACGTTTGATAATATTATCTCCAATCAACCTGAGAATTAGCTGAACAGGGCGGGCCCGCATCCCTGGCCGACTGGCAAATATATGGGCAAATGATTAGCATTGTATAGGCGAGTGTTAGATTGGAAAATCTACGGTTTCGAGCGCACGGTAAACCGCCGAAGCTGCGTAGCCGAGATCCGGTGGAAACCTGACAAACTTAATCCAGAGAAGGTGACTATGCGCACAGAATTCGACAAATTCGACGGAGTCTCACGTTGGAAGTGGTGGCGAGGAGCGGTGATCGGGCTGGCTGGTCTTGCGGTGAGCATCGCCGTGATTTTCAGTTTTCGAACCCCGTCTCCAGAGGAATTGCCGAGTGAACTAACTGGCAACAGCCAGCTGACAATCGATAGAGACATGATGCTCACCCAGCCAATCACGCTACGGGGCCACAGCCAGCTTCTCATCAGTGGCGCGACGGTGACGTTCGAACTTGCAAACGACCTCGATGCTGGCATCTATCTCGAAGACGATGCCCGACTGATTGTCACCAATAGCACCGTCACCTCGAACCGTAAGATGTATGAACTCGAGTTCCGTGGCCGTTCTCGCCTGGAGGCGACGAATGCTAACCTCCTCAACCACTCAGCCGTCAAGCTGTTCGACCAGGCGACCACTGAAGCAGTCGATTCGCTCCTCGAGGAGTTCCGGATGGACAACCAGGGACGTGCCCACCTTGTCAGAACTGAAATTTATCCGAATATGCAGTTCTTTACGAGCCCGGCGGCAGTACTCATTTTTCCACCCGGCTATCAGCCGGTTACCACCACACTAGGTCTGCCTGGCGCTTGGCAACTCGAAATGGTCGACAGCATCGCGCAAGGTTGGCAGGTGGACGTTTACCCCGGCATCACCTTGTCGATCCGGGACTCAGCTGACGTTAACCTGGGCCTTCGGTCGAACGGGACCGCAAACGCGACGATCAATCTCGAAAATCCAGCGTCTGAGCGGACAAACTTTCAGCTCACCCAGCTCGGATTTGACCTGACCGTCGAAAATTCCGAAATTTTCTTCATCAATTTCTACCCCAAGGGTAGCGACCAGATTACGGTCAACGGTACGCCGGGCCGAACCAGGCTCCTCGAAGTAGTGCTCTCCGATCAATCCCAGCTGACGTTGAACCATGTCTTTCTGATGGGCCAGCTCGCTCACGTGAACGACCAGTCACAGCTCATCATTCAAAACAGTACTGTCGGTAGCGACGACCCCGACGATCCTATTGAGAGTGAATTGGCAGCCCAAGACGAAGCTCAGGTGCTCGTGGAGGCGACGAATGCCCAAAACACCGACCTCCTCGTCACCCATACTGCAACCATGACACTCCGCAACACGGCCTACGATCCCGCCCGCGTCACTCAGTCCGACGAGAGTCAATTCGTCGTAGAAAATAACTAATCATTTGCCCATACATCTGCCAGTCGGTCAGGGATGCGGGCCCGCATTCCCTCCCCATACCCCTCCCCTCCTTCGCTGAAGCTACGGCAGGGCGCAGCCTGCGGCCCACGAAGCGCTTAGTAGCGCTTGCGGCGGTGCGGCCGCCGCAGTACCGTGGAATTACTCAGGTTCTTTAAGATTGTGATGGACTGGGCGTCTGCTCTGCGGCGAGTTTACCAAATGATGGGTACGGATAGTTAGAATATGAATTAGATTTGCTTATTGAATTATAAACGGGCGCTTCAGAATTCCCTCGAGCGTCTCGATCGTGAGTTTTACGGACGCATTCTTGGTATGGACAAGAACCAGACGCTCACCGAGATCCTGAAGTAGCGGTGTCAGGAATTCGTCGGCCCATGAGGGCGAAAGAACTTCGAGCCCTTCAAAATCAAGGACGAGTTCGTCGTACTTACTCAGTCCATTCAATGTTGGACGAAACGCGGCATAGGCTTCTCGTCCAGATTGACGCGAGGTAAGAATATCGCCAAATTTTTGTACCAATACTTTCATGATGTCCCTCTTAGAATTCAATTACTGCTACACAACCTCGAATCGAATATTCCGATGTAGTAATCTGTGGCTCACTTGATTCTTTATTAAGTATCAGACCAGCATTACCCGTCCAAAATTGGAGCGACGTCATAGATTCTGCAATGGCACGTCGGACGTACTTTAGTCCATTGCCACGATGTTCTGGGGCGCGACCAGTAATGATTTCTGTGAATGCCACCCTAAGCGCTTCTTCGTGAGTCGCTAACTCCGGACGAACACGGCGAAGGGTGGCAAGGATTCCAACGCCACGATCAGCTAGGACTATTACGCGTTTGTTTAAGTCATAGACGAAGAGCACACCACTCACGTCGGGCCAATTTCCAAGATTGTGATCAAAAGAATTGTTGCCGATCTCGCCAGCTGCTGACGCGATCAACGAGGCTCGGTCTTGCAGTGCCGGGAGTGTAAGTAGGTCGTATACTAATCGTTCGAGTCGCGCCTTGAATACGTCGCTCGTTGGGCAATACCACTCGTCTGGTAGGTTCTGAGCGTCGAAGGCACCAGCCCAATCAAGAGTTGATTGTGCCAAGCCTTTGGTTTTGCGCTGCAGGTCGGACATTGAGTAGTAAAGTCGTTGGCCAGGCGAAACAAAACTTGCCGGAAACGAGCCAGATTTATGCCACCGCCGCAAAGTCATGATCGATAGACCAAGATACCGTGCAGCCTCACCGATAGAGAGAAATTCTTTCTTTGCAGTCATATCTATCTAAGAATACTAAATGTATACACGAATGTCAAGATGTATACAAAGGTATACATTTGATATAAGTCCCGTAATTATGTCAAATATCGGGACTTGAGTTCCCATATTTATTCCCCAGTGTTTGCAAAAATACGCTGAACCACACACTAAAAACCAAAATGAACCTGTTAAACAGGTTCATTCGCCAAAAAACGAAGTTGGTGGAGGCTCTACGAGGTGGCGCGGCGCGCTGCGCCTGCCTGCCGGTAGGCACGGGGTGGGGGCGCAGCGGCGGCGTCCAAATTCCAAATGGTGGTGCTTGTACGACCAGGCTCGAACTCATTTCCAGCAAAATCCTGATTGATTCCACGGTACTGCGGCGGCCGCACCGCCGCAAGCCTACCTACGGCAGGCAGGCGCTACCAAGCGCTGTGTGGGCCCGCAGGGAGGGGTGTGGGGAGGGAATGCGGGCCCATCAATGAGGTATGGAGCTCTTCTCTTATCCTTCGGCATCGGAGATACTTATTGGCGAAGCTGGGAGGATGAGTTAATCAGAAAGGAGCACGAATGAAAGAACCCAATAGATCTATCGGCCACGGTGAAAATATTGACACCAAAGGAATTGATCTCGAACCAAATGATGGCGAAAAAGAAAAGCTTGGGGTGTCAATAAATTTCAACTTATATCTCTCGAATAAGGCCGAAGGGTAGTTCAAACACGTATTTGTATAGATCGCGGTGTATTTTAGTCGCCCGGATGATAACTCGGATCCAATTGATCTCTGCGTATCGACTCATTGCGAAAGCGCTCGCCAATCGGCGTCTGTGCCTTATGAGGTGATTGTAGCGCTAGTAATTCGGCCGTAAGGTTGCCAGACCACACCATCCGGGGATCGTAGCGCTGGAGTCGATAGGTTTCAGTAAGATCAGAAACCTGTTTTATTAAACGATCAAATAATGACTTGCGAGAAACATCCTCTGTACTCTGGCGTAATTTCTGCGTAAATTCACTGAATTCTTTTGAGTCGAAGGATCCGATCGTTCCTGTCAGTTCATGGAATTTCATCAATTCGAGCAACCAAGCTGATTCATACATACCCATTTGTGCCTCAAAAGGAATAGAACGTACTAAAACTGCTGCTTGATGTTCTAACCAGCTATATGCCTCGATCATATTCGGAGAAATACCTAGTTCTGTTCGATCAATTCGCGCTTCTATATCAGCGTTGATTGATTGCAGGGTGGTTGTTATCGATTCTAGACGACCAAAGACATCTTTTTCTTTCATTGCTTCTAAGTAGATTTTGAGAAACTGCTGCACGTGACTATCAGAAACTTCTGGTGGTTCGATTGAAATTGGTCTCGTGTTGACCTCAATGCGACGCAAAATATCGATTAACTTAATGTATCCGCCTGATCTATAGTCAAGTTCGTCCTCACTCGTAGCCTGGCGAACACTCGTCTCATATTGTTGGTTCAGCAAATCCTGTTGGTCTCGCTCATTCAATAAATCCCATTGCGCTGTCGTTTTCAGAGGCGTCGAATCACCGGTTTCATAGTAGGTGATGATAGCCGTCACGAGCTGGTGCAGACCGGCCTTATTACCATGAATAATATCCCGCAGTGATCCACCGATCGTTATTCCGTCTAGTCGGTTCTGTTCGAGACTGGCAAACTGTGAGGTCGGAACTAATCGCTGCAGCCGCACAAGCCGTTCAAGATTCGATGGTGTCACTTGTCGTGCATAGCAGTTCGCCACAAAATCAGCTGTCCCTGGATCTTTTGGACTCGCGCCCCAGCCACCGTGCGCATCAACTAACCCCTGCGCATCGGCATCATTCCTCAGTAGCGCTGGGACTAACGAAGTTGTAAGCCCCGCAACGTTTTCTTCGTTGAGTCCATATGAACGAGCAAAATTTCCTACGACCCAATATAGGTCTATTTTAGTGGACGCTGGAATAGGTTTTGATTGTATATCACTGATAAATGACTCTAACCGATCAGCAATAGCTGCGTCCCTGTGGCGGTATACCGCCAATGTCGCGGAACGTTTTAGTATTTCCGATGTGGTTCCACCTTGAATTTGATTCAAGATTGGCGATGAATACAGGTCTCGAATTCGAGAAATATACTGTCGGACTTCATCGGCACTCATTGGTCGCTTAGCATCAGTTGATGCTTGTTCATACCAATCGATAAGATCATCAAGAAATAGTTCCGGCTGCTGGATTGGTAATGTTTCCTCGCTTATAGCCTTCGCCCATTCAACAGATATTGCTGCCACAGTCTGGGCCATTTCAACCGACTTGGTTCGTTGGACGAGGTCGAAAAATTTGAAATTGTAGTGTTGGGCTACGTTGCGATCTTTTCCCCAAACCTCCATCGCAGTTTGAATCAGGTCTAGAAAAGCCCGTACTTCTTCCTGTCCCCAATGTCTTGCTTCAAGAGCATCAATAATCTTTTTAGTTTCTATTTTGTTGCCATACGATTCAGAATCAAAAATATCTGGGTCGAGTATAAGGCCAATATTGTCGGAATCAGCAGTTGTAGCTAGATTGCCATCGTCGTCGTAATAATGTTCTGAGGTCTCATTTATCACCGTTGAAGAATGGTCTCTCTGCCGCATATATTGAGTTACAACCGACGAAAGTTCTTCGCGCGAAAAAACTTCCCCATTTTTTGGATCTACATTCTCAGAAAATACATCATCTTGTGACGCATTAACTTGAGGGGCAAATTGTTCTGAATCAAATTTACCTTCCCACACTCATCCTCCCAGCTTCGCCAATAAGTATCTCCGATGCCGAAGGATAAGAGAAGAGCTCCATACCTCATTGATGGGCCCGCATTCCCTCCCCACACCCCTCCCTGCGGGCCCACAAAGTGCTCGTAAGCGCTTGCGGCGGTGCGGCCGCCGCAGTACGGTGGAATCAATCAGGATTTCGCTGAAAATGAGTTCGAGCGGTTTCGTACAGGCACCACCATTTGTAGTTTGTACGCCGCCGCTGCGCCCCCACCCGCAGCGCGGCGAGGGAATCCCAGGGTTGCGGGAGATCCATTTGCAGCTGGCCGGCCACGAGTCGGCGGTTCTCCAGGCGAGAACCTGAACCGTGTAGACGCACGGGAGCCGATGGATCCAGAAAATCTCTCATACGTGGGAGATTTTTAGACTTAACATCCGCTTGACACTTGTAAGGCGAATGTGGTATAAACTTAACAAGTAGTAGTGAGATGTAAAGTGGGAGGTGGCCATGAAGATCGGACAATTCGTCCAACAACCAACCGGGTATAAAGCGTTCATCCCCACAAAGTTCCCCTGGGTCGAGCCGATCCAGATGAACGCAAAAACTCAGCAATTGCATGCTCGGGCGGCGTTGCTATTGGGTAAGCTGGACGGCATTACCCAGCTTCTCCCGGACCTCGATTTCTTCATCTTCATGTACATACGTAAAGAAGCGGCGCGCTCAAGTGAGATTGAGGGGACGAAGGCGACTATGGTCGACGTTATGAAGGCGGAAGCCGATATTGTGAGCGTCTTACCCGATGACGTTGATCGAATCCTGCACTACATTAGCGCGATGAACTATGGCCTGAAGCGGATTGAAACACTGCCACTCTCCCTGCGGTTCATTCGCGAAGTGCATAAGCTGTTGCTCCAAGGCACCAAAGATGCCCCAGGAAAAACCCCGGGTGAATTTCGGACGAGCCAAAACTGGATTGGCGGGGGTTCGCCGACTATTGCCAGTTTCGTGCCGCCGCCCGCCCACGAGATGATGCCGGCCCTGGATGATCTCGAGAAGTTTCTCCATGCCGAGGACGAATACCCACCGCTCATTAAGGCTGGCCTCATGCATGCCCAGTTCGAAACTATTCACCCGTTTCTGGACGGGAATGGTCGTACTGGTCGACTCTTGACGACGTTCTATCTCTACAAACTGGGTATCCTCGAAAAACCAGTCCTCTATCTCTCTGAATATTTCTTGAATAACAAACAGGCCTACTACGATGCCCTCAAGGGTTATCACTCGGAAAACGGCGACGTGGTCGGTTGGCTCGATTTTTTCCTCGACGGGGTCGCGATAATTGCCGAAGAAGCAATTACGACATCACGGAAGATTCATGACCTCAAGAAAGATGATGATCGCATCATTCAATCGCTGGGGAAAGGCGCTAAAACCGCCGGAAACGTCGTGGAAAATCTCTATAAACTGCCGATTACGAGCGTAAAAAAAGTCGAGGAGTGGACGAACTTGAGTCGTCCGGCCGCGAATGAAGTGGTCAAGAAACTGGTCACCGCCGGTCTACTTGAACAGCGCGATAAAGCCGTCGAATACGGTCGAGAGTTCTGGCACAAACGCTATCTTGATCTCTTCCTGGGTACCCAAGAAAAGCAATAAAGCTCGAGCGGCTCACTGAAGCTTACTTGGCGGAAGCGCTTGATCTGGGCGAGTACCATCAGCGTAAGAATACGCTCGTTGCCGAGCGAAAGACGATTGATGAAAAACTGAGCGAGGTAGCGGGCAAAGGCCACAAGTGGCTCGAACTCATGCGCGAGTGGATTTTGAAAGCCAATGAACCTGTTGCGTGGCAAAACCAAGAAACTCCCCCACGAATGAGAGAGTTTCTTGGATCCATCGGCTCGAACCGCCGAATCACCGGCGGCCAGCTCAGCATGGATCTTCCGCACCCCTGGGATTCCCTCGCCGCGCTGCGGGTGGGGGCGCAGCGCGGCGTCCAAATTCCTGTTGGTGGACCTGGCGAGAATCGAACTCGCGCCACCGCAATGCGAATGCGGTACACTACCACTATGCTACAGGCCCACAGAACATCCAATGTTATCAGGACTTACGCACTTTTGGGAAAACCCCAGGGGTTTCCGGGCGTCTTAACCCCTGGGGTTAAGGAGAAAGTGTGAAAGTCCTAGAGATGCAATCGCCGGGAGCGTATTTATCGTCATTACTCTAGCAAGGTTCCATGGTAAGATAAAGACATGATTATTCGACAGATCGATCCCCAACAACCGGACTCGAAAATTATCACTGAAGCGGCCGAAATTCTAAAAAGTGGTGGAGTTATTATTTATCCAACCGATACCACTTATGGTATTGGTGTTGATCCCAGTAATCCCGTCGCCATGAATAAACTCATCAACATGAAGGGTCGAGATGTCGCCAAAGGTGTCTCGTTGATTATTGCCCGTCATGAACAAATCGACCGCGTCGCCATCACCGACCCGCGTCTTGATCGAATTCTGGCCCATTATCTGCCTGGTCCCTACTCATTCTTGTTAGTCAATAAAAACTTTGCTTACTGCCCTTTAAGTGCCGTTATGATTCGTATTCCAAACCTGGCCACAACCCAAGCCCTGGCCGAAAGCTATAGCCGTCCCTACACGACGACCTCGGCTAACTTTAGCGGCGAACCACCTGCCCACTCGCTGGCAGATCTCGAAGAATCGCTTCTGAATCCCGAACGGATGGTGATTGTGCCAGATATGGTTTTGGACGGCGGCTCACTGCCGCTAAATCCACCATCCACCATCGTTGATCTCACAAACTGGCCGCCCAAAATTCTCCGTCAGGGTTGGGCGGACTTTGATTGGCAATTATTCGATTGATAGGCTAATTTCGATATATGCAACAAAAAATTGCTCATGTCTGGGCTCGAGAAATTCTTGACTCACGGGGTAACCCGACGGTGGAAGTGGAATTAACCATTGGCGAACACATAGCCTCCGCCTCCGTTCCTTCAGGGGCCAGCACTGGCCAACACGAAGCCCACGAACTACGCGATAACGACCCCGCCCGCTACGACGGTCTCGGCGTCCTTCAAGCCGTGGCCCATGTTAACGAAGACATTTCCAAAGAGATTATCGGCCAGGCCCTTGACCAAAACAAACTCGACAACCTCTTAATCAAACTTGATGGCACGCCCGACAAGCATCGTTTAGGAGCCAACGCTATTCTGGCTGTTTCGATGGCTTTTGCTCGGGCCATGGCCCTGGCTCAAAATCAGGAGCTCTACGCTTATCTGGGCGAACTTGTCCAGACAACGCATTTTACCCTACCACAACCACTCATCAATATTATCAATGGCGGCAAACATGCCGATTCGGGACTTGACATTCAAGAATTTATGCTTATTCCCAAGGATTTTGTGCTTTTCCGTGACAAAATCCGCGTGGGATCAGAAATTTTTCACACCTTAAAAGATATCCTTCACAAAGAAAACTATGCCGTTGGCGTCGGCGATGAGGGCGGTTTTGCCCCGCACCTTGAGTCGAATGAACAAGCCCTTGACCTCATGGTTCGGGCCATTTCCGAAGCCGGCTACACCACCGACCAAGTCCGTATCGGTCTCGATGCCGCCGCCAGCAGTTTTTATAAGGACGGCGCCTATCATCTGAATGCCGCGAAACCTCCTCAAAAATTAACAGCAGATGAGTTACTCGCTTGGTATCAAAAATTAAACCACGCATATCCATTAAACATTTTGGAAGACGGTTTTGCTGAAGACGATTGGGCAGGGTTTCAGTCACTCAACACCCAGTTAGGTAAACAGTTACTCATCGTTGGTGATGATTTGACGGTTACCAATACCAAACGGATTGAACTCGCTATTCAAAAACAGGCTATCAACGCGGTTTTGATTAAACTCAACCAGATCGGCACAGTCACTGAAACACTGGCCGCTATCAATCTCACTAAACAAGCTGGCTGGCAGCCAATTATTTCCCACCGTTCCGGTGAGACAACCGATACCTTTATTGCCGACTTAGCCGTTGGCACGGCCGCCCCTTATCTTAAATCTGGTTCCATGAGTCGAGGCGAACGCATCGCCAAGTACGATCGACTCCTCGTTATCGAAGACAAAATTTCAGGATAAATTAATTCAAGAATCCTACGTGGTGCAGTATTCTTGAATTAGTCCGAACCGCTTTCGCCGCCTGCGGTGGCGAGAAAATCCCCCCACGAAAATCCGAAAAGGCGGCGGAGCCGCACC
>JBBTZN010000115.1:0-6628 GCA_038061355.1 Patescibacteria group bacterium
GTTACGAGAATTTTAGGTCCCGAAGGAAAGGGTCTCTATTTTCTGGCGATATCTCTTTCCACACTCTGTTTGATTGTCGTCAAATCTTCTATCGAGGTATCTGGCACATATTTTGTAGGAAAAAAAGGACGAAAAATCCAAGAGCTCCCCGGCCATTATTTATTTTCGACAATCCTCGTAACCGCCATCACCTATCTTGTTCTGGGAATACTGTGGCCATCAATTCACACCACATTATTTCCTGGCCTGCCAGCTATCTATGCCATCATTGCTCTAACCGCTCTCCCTTCAAGTCTAATCATCCTCTACTTTGCCAGTATCTTAATGATCCCAAACCTTGTCGGCAAATATAATCGATTATTTTTAGTCCAAGGCGCTATTACGACCTTGTTGTTATTTTTATTAACAATAGTTGTGCGGGGTGGTGTCCTCGGGGCCCTTATTGCTTGGAGCGTCGGGTTGGCCTTAACCGCTATCTATGTAATTATTGTCGTCCATTACCAAATACAACCATCCTATAAAGTCTCAAAACACTTTCTTGTCCAACTTTTTACCTTTGGGCTTAAAGGTCATATGGGTGAGATTGCCGATTATTTTATTGATCGAACCGATGCTCTTTTAATAAACTATTTTCTGGGAGCGGTAAATGTCGGTTACTACGCCGCGGCCCTAACCGCCGAATTACTCTGGTATATTCCTAATTCGATTATTGCAATTCTCTATCCTAAATTTAGTCATGATACTGGCGATACCCTGGCTTTAGCCAAGCAAGCATGTCGAATAACCCTTTTTGTCACCGTCATACCTGGTATCGGGCTGATGATTCTGGCAAAACCATTGATTTTATTAGCCTTTGGCAGCGTCTTTCTCCCGGCCGTCTGGCCAATGATTATCGCCGTCCCGGGTGTGGTCAGTCTTAGTGTCTCTAAATGCTTAAAAATATTCTTATCGAGCCAAGGGTTGCCCTTACCGGCCAGTTATGCTTCGTTTATCGCCTTCGCATTTAATCTGATACTGAATATAATCTTTATTCCACGCTATGGGTTGGTGGCAGCCGCGATCATTGGGTCCTTGTCCTATATCATTTATGCGGCCGCAATCTTTATACAATTTTCTTGGCGGTTTAAAGCCTCTCTTAGAGAGACGATACTTATCAAAAGTGAAGATTTTCGACTAATGAAAAGATTATTATTGAGTAAATCTGCCAGTTAGGTGGGAAATCATGATGCATCAATTATCGAATAATAAAATTGAGGCCTATGTTGCGAATCAGTTTGATAAACTTGTCCATGATGACGCTATGTTTCCTCCGAGCGCTGACAAAAACGATTGGGAGTGGCAAGCAATTATTAAGGAACTTAGTGAGTTAAAGGGTAAGAAAATTCTTGACATTGGCTGTGGTAAGGGTAAGTTTTGCCAGCTTTTTGCCCAGTCCGGAGCCAAACCGACTGGTATAGATATTAGTGAAGAATTATTACGAGCAGCCAAAAAATTAGCCCCGACGATTACCTATCTGGTCGGTTCCGCCACCAACATTCCTGCCAAAGACGGGGAATTTGATGTCGCTATTTGTGTTGAAGTTCTGGAACACGTACCCAATTTAGAAAAAGCAATCGCCGAAATGGCTCGTGTTCTGAAAAAAGATGGTACGCTTATCATTATTGATAAAAATTTGTATGGTCTTCACCCGGTTTGGCCATACCCAGCCGTCATTGAAAAAATCTGGAAAGAGTCCCACAATCAATGGATGTATCCCAAAGATGCTCCCTACCGGGAAAAATGGTTTAGCCCCCGAAAACTTAAACGAGATTTAAGCAAAGAATTTTCAGCTGTTTCAGTCTCGTATCCGGTTCGCAGTAAATTTATTGGTAACACGCTTAAATATGCAGTTGCCCCTTGGCTTTCGTATGATGCTCTCTGGAAGGCAACGAAATGACCAAGCCAGCCGGATGTGTCATCTGTGGGAAAACTGGTCAAAAACGGGATGAATTTAGTTTGAGCGACCAAACGCTCGGTTTAATGCATTGCCCAAACTGTGATCTTTATTATCTCGAACCACGGATTACTATGTCGGCGCAAATACTCGAAAACTATTACGATAAGGCACCTGAACCTCGGGTCTTGGAAATGGCTGATCACTTCGCTGACAACTCTCGATTTCGATCTTCTAAAAAAGGATATGCCGCCCAGCTGGCGTTTATCGAACGTTTTGTCACTCCTGGCAGATTACTTGATGTCGGTTCTGGTTTTGGTGGATTTTTATACATCGCTCGCGGGCGCGGTTGGGATTGTTTTGGCGTGGAAATTTCTCATTTTTGGGGCCAGAAAGCGCAAACGCTTTTAGGTGATAAGTGGCGGGTAATAATTGGTCGACTCGAAAATAGCAACCTCGCACCAAATTCTTTTCGGGTTGTCCATCTCCGTCATGTAATTGAACATCTCGAGAACCCACACGCTATCTTAGATATAATTTGGAACATTCTTGAGCCTGGTGGGATTATGGTTGTGGAGACCCCAAATAGTCGAGCCATGGTTAACACGACCTACGCTTTTTTTGCACGATTGCGTAAGCTACCACGCCGCATTGCCACCCCAGTCGATCCGCCCTTTCATCTCCTTGGATTTTCGAAGTATTCATTGAATAAAATCTGCGAGCAGCATCATTTTGTTAAGCGACTATGCACAACCACGGCCCACGGAGATCCAACGTGGCGGTTTCAGAGCGAAGGTGTCAGTAATCTTGAATTCTACGGTGCGCATACTACGCTTATGCCTTTCGTCCATCGTTTCTCTGCTCGGATTGGACAGGGAGATAATCTCCTTGCCATCTATCAAAAACCAAAGGAGGAACTTGTCTAGCCAATTGCCAGATATAGATAAAATTACCCAGTTTTTGACAGCTTGTCAGATAGTCGATGGTCCTCTGTCTGGCGGAATTCAAGATGGCTACCACCTTAATAAACAAAGCTATGACTTTATTTATTCAGAAACAACTGGGTATGCAATTATATATTTCCTTAATCACTACCGCTGGACAGGCAATGATCAGTTTCTTCACTATGCGGTTCTGGCCGCCGATTTTTTGATTAACCATCTGACAAAAAATGGCCTGCCTTATAATTTTGCGATTGCTGGTAGTGAGCCCGACAGACGCTATTTTGTTTTTGATAATGCTATCTGTGCGCAAGGATTGGCTGATCTATTTTTAGTGCTTGGCGATCCCAAATATCGCCAAGCGGCCGAGGAAATCGGACGGTGGCTTCTAACTATGTATCAAGATGGTGATAATTTTTTGTCTTACTTAAACGAGTTTGACCAAATTGTTGACCACCCTGGTACTACCTTTGCCGACGACCGTGGATGTTTGCACATTAAAAACGCCATCGCCTTCCTTAAAATTCAAAAAATTTCTTCAGATCAATCGTGGCGGAAGACAGCCGAAGCGATTCTCGTGGCCGGACTTGACCGTCAAAATACTTTCGGCGGTTTTCCTTTGCAACGCTCGTCTCATGAAATTTTTTCTCATGCCCACTGTTACGTGACCGAAGGCTATTTGTTTGGCTATTTGGCCCTCGGTACCAAAGAATATCTCCGGGCAGCCGAACGATCAGCTACGTATCTTACGACAATCCAAAGCCCCGATGGAGGAATCTATCAATTTAACCAACGTGGCCAGCGTGCCTCCGATGCGACCGCCCAGGCAATCAGGATATGGCAAACTTTAGACTATATCAATAAAAAAAAGCACTTTGCAGAACCAATTAACCGCGGCTGGCACTATCTGAAAAAAATGCAATATACGAGCGACGATCTGGGCAACGGTGCCATTCTATACACTCGCGGAAGATTTGGCTTGCGCACACCAATTGGTTTTACATGGGTTGCGATGTTTACTGGTTCAGCCGCTTCAATTTGCTCGGCTGGCAGAATTCTGATAGAGGAAATTTACTAATGCATAGAATTCTTTTCATACCGCACGGCTCTGATCCTAATCTCAACGTACGGGGAAGAGAGCTGGCGGAGGCTCTGGCCACTCGCCAAGATTGTGAAGTTTTTTGTATTGAGTATGCCCGTAATTTTTCAAATCGGTTTATCGACAAGCTCTGGTTTTTAATCGCTAATCTACTTCGAACAATCGAGGTCAGTCCATTGACTAAACGGTTTAGCCTCATTCGTTTTCCTTATCTGAACCTTGCCCTTACGCCCCGCACGCTGCCATTAATTCGGCGTTTTGCCGATAGCCAGATAGAGCAGATTATCAAAAAAATTCGGCCAACTATTATCGTTAACGAATCTCATTTCGCCATTACCGTCGCTCGATCATCGAACTATCAGCTTATCTACGATCTGGTTGACGACCATCTCCCGGGTTCGATTGACGGTTGGTTCGGTCAAATGGTTGCCAAGTTTACCACCAAACAATTGGCCTTGGCAGATAGAATATGGACTATCTCCCATACCTTAATTGATAAATTAGGTTTCCTTGGGCATCACGATGTCCAGTACGTACCAAATGGTACGCAGCTTGAGACTTTTCGCAGCCAAAGGAGCTTACGAGGTGATGAACTGAAAGAACTAAGATTAAAATTAAACCTAGAGAATAAATATACGATTGGTTATATTGGTAACCACGCCAGTTGGTCGGGTATTGATTTTGTCATCAAACTCGCTAAAGCCGCACCGCCAGACTGGCATTTTTTGGTTATTGGTGGAGGAACAGAAGTTGACGCTCACCAGCCGAACAACTTTTCGAATCTTCAGTTCTTAGGAGCAATACCACGGGAAAAAATCGCCCAATATTTTTTGACGGTTGATGTTGGAATTCTTCCATTTATCAAAAATTCCTTAACGGATAGCGCCCTTCCATTAAAGATTATTGAGTATGGAGCGGCTCACAAAGTCGTCGTCGCAGAACCTCTGACCGAACTCGAATACCTTCAACTTCCCTATGTCCGTTTTCCCAAAGAACGGACACCCGAAGCCTGGCTAGAAACCCTCCAACAGGTCCAAAATAGTAACTGGCAGCAGATTTGGAATACGAGCGTAGCAGCGTATGATTGGCAAACAATTGCCCAACATATCAAGTTTGATTAATTATCGGATTGCTCTCGATGCCCGAACGATTGCGCACCGTGACGCGATCACTGGCATCGGCACCGTGACATTTCTCCTAGCCAACTACCTTGATCGACATGGTATTGGTTGTGATCTCTTCTATGACCAGAAGCCAACCCTGTCTTTCAATAATCACCGGCCAGTCGTTCTGGCTTCACGCTCCCGACCAGTCTGGGAACAAATACTTTTGCCAGTCGCTCTTAGGCAGAGAAAAGTCGATCTTTATCATGCGCTCTGGAATCACGGCCTCCCGGTCCTCCGTTGGCCACTCAAGACGGTTGTCACGATCCATGATCTGATACCGTACGACTATCCGCCCGAGATAACATCCTTAAAAAATCGACTTTGGTGGCACTACTATTATTCCGCTGTCCAGTTTGCCGCCGAGAACAGCGATGCTATTATTAGTGATTCAAACCACACCAGCGAGCGAATACAACATTACTTCCCCCAAACGACAAGTAAAATCGTGCGGATTTTTCCCGGCGTGGATTCGATATTTTTTGAAAGGTTCAAATTAGTCGATACATCTCTCATAAAAAAATATGGCCTTTCCCAACCTTACTTCTTATATTATGGCGGATTAGATCCAAGAAAAAACATCTCTTCTTTGCTATACGCTTTCTCAAAAATGCCCGAGGCCTTTCAACTGGCTATCGTCGGCAAACAAAACACCTATTATCAAGAATTAGTCTCGCTTGTCAGCTCACTTTCTCTTAAGAAGAGAGTCCACTTTACCGGATATGCCAAGCTCGAGGACCTCCCCCAACTTATCTACTCCGCGACTGGCATAGTTTATCCATCAACGGCCGAAGGTTTTGGTTATCCTGTCGCCGAATCGATGGCCGTCGGAACTCCAATCATCACGACACCACTGCCTTCAATACAGGAAATTACTGGCCAGGAAGCGTATTACTTTAAACCTAGAGATATCGATGGATTAACGAAGCACATGCTCTCCGTCGCGAATCTCTCTACTGGTGAGCGGGCTAACAAAAGCCAGCGACTGCGACGATTAGCTCAAAAATTTACAGCCGAGGCTATGGTTGAAGAAATATTGAGACTTTACCTAAATCTTTTAGTTAAGGCGACGAAGTCATGAAAAAAAATCAGTACCACAAACCAAATACTTTGCGCGTTGCCATCATCGCCACCGTCTTTAATGAGGCTGAAACAATCGTACCATTCATGAAATCACTTCTTGCTCAAATATATCGTCCAGACGAGATTATTATTACCGATGGTGGATCGACCGATAAAACAGTAGAAATCTTGGATCAGTTCATTAAAGATAATCATAAGGTCCCTATCAACTTTTTCAGCGTAAAAGGTAATCGGTCAAAAGGTCGAAATGCAGCGATTGAGTCAACAACTTGCGATCTGATAGCAGTCACAGATGCTGGGTGCATCAACGAAACCAGCTGGCTGGAATACTTAATCAAACCGCTTGTAGAAAATCCCACTATCGATGTCGTTGGTGGGTGGTATCAGCCGATTATTACCTCCAACTTTG
>JBBTZN010000116.1:0-4439 GCA_038061355.1 Patescibacteria group bacterium
GGAGTGTCCTTCGCACAGCTCATGATCGTCACTCCTGGAGTGTTCCCAATTTGCGTAAGTCTTGTTGAAAGTAGGCCGTCTCAAAAGCGGCAAAACGAGCCATCAGCTGGCGAGTAATCGGCCCAATCTGGCCAGTTCCAACCGACAGATCATCGATCCCTACCACCGGCAAGATCTTGCGGTTGGTCGAGGTAATAAAGGCTTCATCCATCTCGGCTAGCTCGCTAGCGGGAATGTCACGCTCCAAGACCTGAAGACCTGCTTCACGCGCTAATTGGCAGACAAGGAAGCGCGTTGTACCCAAGAGAATTCCCTCACCTGGGGTGACAACCGCTCCTTTTTGAACAAAAAAGACATTGGCCGTGGCGCATTCGCGAACCTGTTTGGTTGGGCTGATAAACAGCGCTTCATGGTCGCCGTGGGCCCGGGCCGCCCGCCAGGCAATGATCGAGGTTAAATAGTTGAGGCTTTTAACTGTTGGCAACTCACGGACAAATTCACTGGTTCGCAGGGTCACGCCATTCTTATAGAGGTCATCTGGGTAGCTGTGATGCGGACTAAAATGGACTAAAAGGGTTGGCGGACTATCCTGGCTCAAAAAGGTGGAAGTTCCACCAGTGATAATCACTTTGATACTCGTTTCTGAAAGACCATTCTTTATGAGGCCTGTCTGCCAAATCTCGACAAGTTCTTGATCAGACCACGGGAAGGGGAGGTTGATCGCCTCGGCACTGGCGCGCAACCGAGCACTGTGGCGGTCGATTTGAAAAATAGTTTCACCCTGGGCGCGCATGGTTTCAAAAACTCCAAAACCCCGCTGAAGACCTAGATCAGTGCTTGGATAAGTAACTTCTTCCGAAGACATCCATTGGTTATTATAATAGTCAATATTTCCCATTTTATTCCCTACCGATCAGTGTCCGACGCAAGCTCAACCCGACCATTGAATTGGGTGTTGGTAAACCAAACTCCTCTAAGATAGTCGGGCCGACATCGGCGAGAAGTCCGCTGGGCGTTGAGAGGGCAATTTTGGCTTTGCGCTGCTCGTGGCTAGCCCAGTGAATAGTTGCCTGACGCCGCCGCGCGTCAATGCGGGCAAAAACGACGGGAGCAGTCGTATGACCCGGTAAAATCTGATCATGCTCGGTTAACATTTGTTCGATATTGCCATGATCGGCGGCGAGATAGATCACAGCCTGTTTGGCGCGAGCCAGCTCAAAAATATCTTGCAACTGGTGGTCTATCAGCGTAATTGCCTGCCGAACGGCGGCTAAATCGCCACGGTGAGCGGCTATGTCTGCGGCCGAAAGATTAATCACAATCAGGGCTTGGGCCATGAGTTCTTTTTGGGCGGCAAGGTTGTCACCCAGCCGATCTTCTTGACGCAGGACAAAACTCATTTCACCGGGCAGGGGCAGACTGGGGTAGCCATTCATGGCGTGCGTCAGAAGTGGTAGTTTTTCCGTCACCGCAATTTTAGCTTGGGTTAAGCCGTAGCCAGCTAAAATCGTGCCCAGCGAAATCGCGGGCCTGTCCGCCATCCTCCGCAGAGGCGCGCCTAAAGATAGTTTGTAATAAGGTGTTTCAGTAATAGCCATTGCCCGTTCGGTTAGTTGAATAAAATCCTCGTGGCCATCATTATCGCGGCGCAACATAACCCGGCCGGTGCCCATATTATAGTGGCCAAGTTCCGAATCGCCGACACTGCCCCAGGGCAATCCAACCTCCAGACTGGCCGTTTTGAGCATGGTCCAATTCCCCAAAGCGAGGAGTGTATCGAGGTTGGGGGTCGCGGTTTCGGCCAAGAGATTGCCGTGCGGAATCGGCGACCAACCCCAGCCGTCGAGGATAATCAAAAAAACTTGAGAGGAAATATTATGCATAGTCTTATCGTAGCGAAAAGCGAGACTTACGCAAATCCGAGGATTGGCGTAAGTCCTGAAGGATTGACAGTCCTGGGTCCTCGGCTAGACTCTAAACTAGAAGGTATATGAAGAAAGGCGGTGATTAATAATGGTCGATGCGACAATCAATCTCTGGGCCGTTCTCGCTGCCGCCGTCGCGGCGATGATTATTGGCTCACTTTGGTATTCGCCAATGATGTTTGCTAAGTCCTGGCTGGCCGCTCTCGCTAAAACCGAAGCCGATATTAAGGCTAATATGACTGGGATGGCTTATTTTGTGGCGACAATCGGTTCGCTCGTCACCGCTTATGTGTTGGCTCACTTTATCAGCTACGTCGGCGCGACAAACGTTTGGGCTGGGGCGCTAACCGGTTTTTGGATTTGGCTTGGTTTTATCGTCACGATGATGGCCACCGGTGCCATGTTTGAGAACTATCCCAAGGTTCTATTCTTCATTAACGCCATCAATAGTTTAGTGACGTTACTCGTGATGGGCGCGATTCTCGGTTCTTGGCTGTAAGTCGAAACGCCTATGGGGTCTATAGATTTGTCATTTCCGAACCGAATATAATTCGATATCTGGAATCTAGAATACAACCTGGATCCTCGATGTCGGATTTCATCCGGCTCAAGGATGACACTTAGCGAAAACGCACTAAGAGAGCCAAACAAATCACCACTGCCCCGAGGGCAATTTGATAGCCAAGCGAAGCCGTAGCGGCATAGCTATAGGCAAAAGCCGACGGCAGATAGCCAATGACCGTCGCCAAATTATACCGCCACCGATCAATCGGCGTAAAAAGTCCGAGGGCATAACTAATGAGGTCGATCGGGATTATAAGGCGTAGGCCAACCACCCCCCAAAAGAGATTGCCTTGGGGTAAAAAACGTTCAATTTTCCCGAGATCCTTAAGATTTAAAAATTTTGCCAGCAGCGGCTGGCCATAAGCGCGGGCCAATTCAAAAGCCAGAATACTGCCAGCTGTCCACCCGACGAGGCTAAGAAGGGCCGTTGTGACGTGTCCCCACAGCGCGACCCCCAGCGGGATGAGAGCGAGGGTGGAAACGGGTGCCGCAATCACGCCGGCAATCTCGATCGCAATATAAAGGAGTGGCCCAAATAATTGGTGAGCCCGCACCAGCTCTCCAAGATCATTCTTAAAAATATCAGCCAAATACGAGGCCCCGATAAACAGGGCGACAATCCCCGCGACCGAGACAAAAATTTTCCAGCTTCTTTGCATAAAAATAGTCTACACCATTCTTGCGTTCGGCTGTGTCATATTCAGTCTAGATTGCCTATCAGGAATAATATGCAAGTTACTTGCAATAATCAATTCTCCCAAGTATTGTCAATCTAAGATCTAGCAAAGCGATAGTCCCCGAAAGGAATGCATGGAACAATCACTCCTGCTATTAATTATTCTGGCCAGCTTAATTGGGGGCATTTTTTCACTCATTGGCGGGTTTTTTCTGTTATGGAAAACTAACTTTACGAAGCGGATTATCATCCACCTTGTCACCTTTGCCGCCGGCACACTCCTGGGCGTCGCTTTTCTTGATATCCTACCCGAGGCCTTCGAAGCCTTTCCTGGTGATCCAACCCCACTTCTACCCTGGGTGCTGGCTGGGATGGTGACCTTTTATCTAATTGAGGCAATCCTGATCCGCCTCCATGTTCACGATGAGACAGAAGTTGGCGAGCAGCCAAGTTTTGAGAGCCACCATCAGCGGCCCTCCCGTGGCTCGCTGCCCTGGTTTATTACGATTGGTGATGGGATTCACAATTTCGTGGATGGCATTGCAATCACGGCGGCTTTTCTCGTCAGTATCCCGACCGGGATTGTGACGGCCCTGGCGGTCGCGGCGCATGAAATTCCCCAAGAAATTTCTGATTTTTCGATTTTGATTCACGGCGGGCTTTCGCGCCGTCGCGTCGCCTGGCTCAATGTTGGTGCTTCACTTATGACGACACTGGGCGCAATCCTAGCCTACATTTTCCGCGACACACTGACACCGTATTTGCCCTATGTTTTGGCCCTGACGGCCGGTATTTTTATCTATATCGCTTCGTCTGATCTCATTCCCGAAATTCAGGCGCACCACCACCGCCGGGATAAACCGGCCCACACAATGATTATCTTGGTTCTTGCTGTGCTCTTAGCTGGTTGGGTGACTGCCACCGCCCACCAGTATCTCGAGGCAGACGCCGAACGGTCAGCTCTCGTGAATCACATTGCTTACACTTCGTAAGTGTAAGCTAAGGAGTGTACAGATAAAAATTTAATCTTCAAGCAATATGTGCTTAAGGCGGTGAAACTAAGCGATAGACAAACCTCTCCCATTGAGGCGCGACTTCATCGCGCGTCGATTTTTTCTCAATGTAGGCAAAATCATTTTATCAGATTAGGACTTACGCACTTTCTCTTTCACTTCTGAATAAATACTTGCGAAGTGATTCCAAAAGGTGTAAAAGTCCTTACTAGACAAAATTCGCCAAATATGGTATAAATATGTTATGGGTCCGATTGGTTT
>JBBTZN010000117.1:0-9252 GCA_038061355.1 Patescibacteria group bacterium
ACTGTGGATATCCTATGTTGATCAATAGACCTCTTTCATAACCTCTTCTGATCTGTAGCCCTGTTTTAGGGCAATCTGACAGTTTTTTGGGATTGAACCGTAGGCTACAGCTGCCCTTGACAAGTAATCTATTCTATGTTTGAATAATCCGTTCCCACCCTAGCTGAAAGAGGTGTTATATAAAATGAGGGGGAGTTTTGTTTGGACTATGGTGGTCTTCGGCTGCTTGCTATTGGCTGGTTGCGGCGGTGGCGGAGGCGGAGGCGCGACCGGCGGTTCTAGTAACATTCCAAAATCCGACCCATACCAGCCGCCGGGCGACATTCCGGGCGACGAGTATGTTACCCAGGTGACATTTGATGTCAGTCGTGTCGCGACCCAGGGCGAAATCAGTCAGTATCTAGTGCCAGGCACTCGCGTGCGCTGGCTGACACCTTTCAAGGGTAAACAGGTGGTGAATCGACCTGCAACCTACATCGGTGTCGATTCTGATACGGGTTTGCTACGATTTCGTGCCAGTTCGGTCAACCCTCCGGCCCTGGGTTATTCGGGGGTGCCGGTCTGTATCACCCTGCCGGACGGCAATCTCGCCAAGGTGGCAGGACTGCGACAGATCAATCCTTGGCGGGTCGGCTACGATTTTCTGGCCTTGCCGATCAGCCAGATGATATTGGCGCTCAACAACGGCGTGGCCAGTGTTCCAAACAACGAATGCTGGCACTGGCAGGCTGCTGACGCGGTTGTCGTCCGGGGTCTAAGCAAGATCCGTTGGTCTCAATTGCCTGTTGCTGACCAGGCGCGCTGGCAGCGCGATGAATCGATATCGACGCAATCGGAGGTTGGGCGCCAGCCAAACCTCGAGGCGCCCGACCTTCCGTTTATGAGCGGCCAGATGTATGGCCGCGTGTTCGTGCGGGGAGACTTCGTCAGCGTCTTCGATTACGCGACAGTCTCCCACCTCACGGCCGACGGCCGCTACTTTCTGGGCCAGGCGCACGCCAGCGCCTTGGCTCCGACCGGGCCAATCCCCGTGGTTCTGATGGATCCGCGAGTCCTCCTGGTTGGTGACGAGTCAGGGCAGTATCTGGTAAAGCCGGCCTCGCCTACCACCACATCTCTTGGCCTCGAGCTGAGAGATGTCGACGCCGGCGATCTGATAGACCGCCAAGGTACTGGCAGTCTTATCCCCCTCACCGTCAACGTGAGCGTGGACGGCGGTAATGCCGTGGCTGCCCATCACTGGTACGCCCCGCTGACGGCGCGCCGTAGCTACTTCGAGCACATGGTAGTGCTTGCGTCGATCGATCAGCTTCGGGGTGGGACCGGTGCCGGCACGGGGACCTACACGGTGACCATGCAAGTCACCGATCAGGTTAATCCGGTCATCATTCAGGGTATGACGGCTGCCGCGACCGACCTCAATCTGGCGATCGCCACTGCCGTCAAAGATGCCCTTTGGCAGATGGAGGGGATACAAGGGTATCTGGCGTTGTCGGTTACCGTGGATGTGAGTGTGCCGGTGGCGACTAAGACTAACTAACTAACTAACTAACTAATATAGTTGACCCTCCCAAAGCAGCTTCGACACTACGTCGGGGCTTTTTTGTTTGACAAAAAGCGGCCATTACGGCCGCCAATTATTGGAATAAGCTTCGATCAGCGATCTGATTACCTCGATCGATTCGAACCAGACATACGTTCGACCCGTCGCATTCGAAGTTAGATCCCCAATCAGAAAGCCAACCCCCTCACCCCGCCTATTGAGGATTGGTGTGCCGGACATTCCCTGTCGGATTCCGGTAATATCAGCTACCAGCTGGCCCTGTCGTTTACCTAGGAAACGACCTTTGAGAAGTCGACCTCGCGGAAACTTAGCAAAGTCTACTACGCAGTAAACATGTTCTCCTATGCGAGGCGATTGACTAGCCAAAGCTAATGGTACGAGTTGGAAACTGGTCGGGACGACAATGTTCGTTGAGAACAGAACTGCATCCCGATCGGAATATTCTGCGACTGGAAATACCTCAATGGCTTTTCCGTGCCAATCCGGCCGCATCAGTACCCAATGTTTAGCACTCGCCCGCGCTGCCTGGAAAAAATGTCGGGTTGTAGCAACGATTAAAGGGTTGAGCTGATACACACAAGCGATCGCCTGGTCATGACCGCCTAGATTGCGGATTATACAACTACTCCGAAAACCAGTAATACGTAGCTCATCACGCGATTCCGCCCCAGCATAGGTTCCAAAAGTAATTACAAATAGACCAAAAAGAACCATGACCAAAAATTTAATCACTCACAAATACCTCGCTATTCTTAGTCATTATTCAGATACTATCAGGTTTATGCGTAAAATAGATAACAGCCCCAATAAAGATGGTTATCAAATAACCTGGACAGGAAATAATTATGAAGAAGACCTTGCACGGTTCAACACGATCTACGAGAGTGATACAAGAAGGTCTCCACCCAGCTTAACCAAGTAGGTTTGAGCATGACGAAAAATAGAAAGCAAAAAAACTCGTGGCTGACTAAACTTTTCCTGATCGGAGGGCTATTTTGTGCTTTCCTTTTGATTGGTTTGGATAAAACTCAGGCCGCACAAACAGCTGGGGTAGCGACAGCCAGTGTATCAGTGACTGCCTCGGTTGCCTTGTCCGACTATTTTGTCGATTTGTTGGCGATAGCCTCGACTATCTCCAACCGTCTCCTATTTCCACTTGAAACTATCAAGAATAGTTTGCAAATAAGCTGACCTGTCCTCGTTGCTTTCGGCCGAGAGGGCGATTGTGGTTAGGGTATCGTCGGTCAAAATAATGGCGACTTGTTCAAACGGATAGGTTTTTGAAGCAAACAAAACCCCCAGGTGGCCGTCAACCGTAATTTCGCTTTCAGAGAATCGATCGGTGGCGGCGTGGCGGTTAGCGTAGGCGGGAAGGTCGACCAACTTGACATTGTCCATTTTTTGATAACCCACGGCGAGAATCCAGGTGATATCTTCGCCCACGGATGTTAACCGAAGACCTTCGGAGAGCGCGGCCTCGTCGGTTTCATGGGCTCGTTCTCGATAGGGAGACAATCCAAGATAATTAAATTCAAAATATCGGCCCTGATAGGAATACGGGGCAATTGTCGGCGATGATGGCGTCGTGGGCAATTCGACCGGCAGGAGACGGCCTTGGACCGGCTGATAGAGGCGATAAACAAAATAAGTCAGGCCACCGATTACAAGCAAGCCCAAAGAGATCGGAACGCAGCGGCGGCCGAGCCAGCGGCCAACTTTCAAAACTATAGCTAACATTTGAGTAACCTCCCAGATATTAGCACAACTTACGCGTTTCAGGAAACCACCTCCGAGGAGTCCCACCACCGGTCGAAGATGCGCCTAGGCGTGCGGGAGCGTTCACCTCGGAGGAGGTACGGAGGAAACGCGTAAGTCGTGATTACTTTGATGACTGGTTAACTGGCTTACTTTTGATTATTTGATCTAGTTGGTTGGCTAAGCGCAGATCGAGCTCGCGAATTTGATTGGTGAGCTCGGTAAGTTTAGGAGACGGACCAGTCTGATTATAAAGGATTTGCCAGAGTTGCGTCGCGCAAGCCAAATTAGTTTGCTTTAAAACCAGGCAAGCCTCGGCCGCTTCCTCGGCCTTTTTCGGATTATTATCGGCCAGATAGGCGCTGGTCAGAACCTCATAATATTGATCGCGCTGGTAAGGATTGAGATCAGTCTGGATGTTAATCGCCTCCAGAATCGGTAGACTTTTTTGGACCTGGCCGGCCTTGACAAAAGCCCGGCCGATTTCCAAATCCCAGTTGCTGAAACCTACTGGCGCCCAATCTTTGGCCTCTTGTTTGACGGCTTGGGCCTCGTCAAGATTACCAGCGATCGCCGCCAGGGCAATCCGGGCGCCAAAAATCGGGGCCTTATAACCATGTTTTATTGTTAAATCGAGTAAGTATTCTTTAGACGGCGGGATGCGAGTGGCATCAGCCGCGGCTTCGTTTAGCAAAACCTGGGCTCGCTCTTCTCGGACGCGGTCGTCCAAAGGGTGATCGGCTTCATATTGATCAAGAACACGGCGGCTTTCAGAGAAATCAGACTCTCTAGTTAAAACTGAAACATAGGCGGCCAGGTTTTCAAAATAGCCCGGGCCGCGTTGGACAGCTTGGCCAAATCGAGCGATGACCGATTGTCGGTCATTAGGATTCGTTTGATCCGTCGACTGACTAAGATAATTGCTGGCTCTAACGACCTGGGACTCGCTCACCCAAAGGCGAAGACTCGTAAACCAAACGAGCGCCGCCAAGATGACCAGGCTTGTGCCGGCAACCCAGAGAGTTGCCGCGTGTGTGTCAAGAAAAATTGACTGTTGGCGCTTCGGATATATTTTCTCAATCATAGCTGGCTGATCCGTCAGATGTTCAAGTGACATCATGAATAGAAAAACAAAAAACAGATCGGTGATTGATTGGAAATTGATAAGTAATTGACCAAAGTAAAGGTAAATGGCAAAAAGGGTGGCCGCGGCCATAACCCTTCTAACCTGTGGCTGGCTCTGATTGCCGATAATCGACAGACCCCGCCAGACGGAAAAAATCAAAATCAATAACCAAGCCAGAAGTCCCAGCGGACCAGCCATAATCAGCCAATCGAGAGCAAATTGATGGGCTCGGTCGAGCCGCGATTCCGACGGTTGAAAGGCTGCCAATTCAGGTTGGTAATGATTGGTGTAGGCAAATTGATAGGTTTCGGGACCACTACCCAACCAAGGCCGGGCAAAAAACGTCTCTCGGGCTATTTTCCAGTTGACAAACCGCGGCGCAAACGACTCGCTGGCAGCAATTGTTTTTGTTAAATAATCCGGTAGGATCCGGCCAATCGGTTTTGCGAGAGTTGGAAAAACAGCCGAGACATTGAGACCAATGAGTAAGGCAACCGCGGCGATACTTACGCCAAAAAACAACCGCGAGGCGTGAAGCGGCCAGCGACTAAGCAGTTCGATCAGAATAACCAGAAGAAGAAAACTAAAGATATAGGTGGCGAAGATTAATAACTGCGCGCCGGCATGGCCGGCGATGGAGGCGGCTAAGGCCAAGATGCCAAAAATTGCCGCGCTACCAAAAAGCCAACGCGGCCGAGAAGCCAGCCGCCACCGGGCATAGGCGAGAGGAATTAAAAGCGTCAGCCAAAGACTTAAGTGGATCGGATTACCTAAAGTAGCATAAGCGCGCGTTCGAGTAGCGCTAATATCAAAATAGTGAAAGTCACGGTAGACTGGCAGATCGATGTTAAAGTATTGGCCAAGGCTGATGAGTGAAATAAGGACAAGGGATGCCATCATCGCATACGTTAATTGATCAGATCGGCCGTTTTGTACGGCAAGACGACCAATCAGAATGGCGCTACAGATTATGGCCAGTTGCGCGAGGAGTCCGAATCCTTGGCCCTTGCTTCCCCAAAAGCTGATACTAGGATCAATAGAACGGATTGTCGCGATAATCAGAACCAACCCAAAGCCAATTATCAACCATTCCAGCCGAGTAGGCCGCCAGTCCATAAATTGCCGCCAGCGTTGTTCGTCAAAAAAACGTACCAAAAGCAACCAGACCATAACCAGGGCGAGCATAATGGTCGTGGCCATTTTGGCGACAGTGACATTCCCAAGCGGCCCATAGATCAACGGAAGAAGAAAAACAAAACCCAAGCCCACCTGGCTAGCGAGCGAGAGACATATTTTACCGAGGCGCGTATCTGACATAGTTGTTCCTACTGCAACTAACGCAAATTTTCCTTCACTCCAGGAGTGTCCTTCACACGGTTCAGGATCGTCCCTGCCTACCGGCAGGCAGGACTCCTGGAGTGTTCCCCTTTGCGTAAGTCCTGCCTTATTGTAACGCAACAGCCAGTCCGGTAAAACCGCAACTGGCTTATTTCACATTTACCATATTAGGACTTACGCAGGTTCGGGATCAAACCAGGTTTGTGGTCGCCGAGTTCAAACCTGGTTTGGAGGAGAGAGTGCGTAAGTCCTAGGAATATTAGCCGGGGCCGGCCCGGACACGGATAGGTGAAAATGCTTGAGCTTCGATCTGGGTGCTGGCGGTGCTATAGACGATCCAGTCGGGCTGGCCGGTTTCTACTAGGATTGCCAGAGGGGCGGGGGCACTGGTTGTGGAAATTGCGATAACGGCCAGGCTGGCAGCTTGGTCGGCGGCTGGCGAGTTTTCAGAGGGCTGATATGGTTCTATATTTAGAGAAATCGAAGATTCTAAGCGAATCCGCGGACCATACGTTATATCCCAAATGCGAATCTGATAGGTACCGAGCAAAGTAGTCGTGTCTATCGCGAAGGAACTTTTGCCAAAATGATCGGCTGTGAGCAACGCGTCCATCACCACCTGGCCGGCGGGGCTGATAACTTCCAGAGCAAGTCGGCTCTCGGGCATGGGTCGGCCAACCAGACCGCGCGAGGCGACTTGGATAATCGCCTCTTGCCCTGGTTTGCGGTGGGGATGATCGACAGTTACTTGGCTATTTTTGGCAATCAAAACTGCATAGATCGGCGACAGAGCGACGCGGGCCGTCACCTGCATCTGCCCAGTTTCACTTTGCCAAGAGTTACGCAAATCCTCTCTCACTCCAGGAGTGTCATCCGCACGGCTCATGATCGTCACTCCTGGAGTGTTCCCTTGCGTAACTCCTGTTGGCAAAGAACTGGCCAGGGCACGCGTTCCGCCGACCAAGCTCACTATTATACTAGCTAGTATAATAGTGAGTGGTTTTATCAGCTCTAAAAATTGACCTAAATTAATGAGCCTTGAACGCGAGCCTGATTGGATGTTCGCCGCCATGTTACCTCGATTTGATTTTTGTTTCCCTATAGGACTTTCTTACTTTTCTAGGACTTACGCACTTTTGGGAAAACCCCAGGGGTTTCCAGGCGTCTTAACCCCTGGGGTTAAGGAGAAAGTGCGTAAGTCCTGTTTTCGTCATTGCGCCTGTCCGCCTCTGGAGGGAGCCGCGGCGAAGTCACCGCCACAGCGCGATCCCGACAGAGGCGGCGACAATCTTGTAAACCTGTAAAACCAGATCGCCACTGCTAAAGCCTCGCGATGACGATGGAGGGAAAATGAGAAAGTCCTTTATAATAATTTTCTAGTGATATTTTCGTCTTAAAAAGATACCGATGCCAATGATTAGTATAACCAGTCCCGCGACACTAGGCAAACCCAACACAAAAAACGGCCGGCCGGTGGCTTGCGTGGCTTCGGTGCCGTCGTAGCGGTAAGTAATATCTAAATGATAGATGCCAGGGATAAAAAGTAGGGCCAACCTCTTGAGCGGCACCTCGAAGCTCTCGGTCGTCCCCGGGAACAACCGCAGCGAGCGGTCGTTAATCACGCCTTGAGCGAGGAATCGACCGCGGGGGTCGCGAATAGTCACCGTCCCACGAGGAACGAGATGGACGTTGCCGTCATTGGTAAAGGCGATGATGGCTTTGGCAGGCAAACTTAAGTTAGACCGTTTGAACTTAAACGAACTAACCGTCAGCCGTTCATAGCGAGCGCCGTCTTTTTCCAAAAAAATCGGCAGATAGACCTCCGAGTTCAAGAGAACGCCCTTCGAGGCCGCCGGATCATTTAAAGTCACGACCTTGATTACCCCGTAATGCATCCCGCTAGCGACGGTGGCAGAATTCAAAATTGTCAGCTTGACCGTCTGGCGCTGGCTCGGTTCAAGCACCAAGGACGACGGTTCAAACTCAACAATTTGGGACAACTGGTTGGTTGTTTGGTCATTAAGCGCCGGCATACCGCCAAAAATCTGGCGCTGGATATTGGCGGGAAGGTCGGAAAAAACGAGCGTTGTCAGTTCAATCGCCGACGAGGCGTCGGTTTGATTATAGATGACTAATTCATCGGCAATTGTTCCAAAAGTATCCAATTTGAATTCGAAAAAAGAAGGTGTAATTTTAAGGCCCGAGTCGGCTTTGGCTGGCGGCGGACTGACAAAAGAACTAAAAAACAACAAGAGTAGAATCAAGTGTCCCCGCCGTTTGTAAAATGACTTACGCAAATTTTCCTTCACTCCAGGAGAGTCCTTCGCACGGCTCCGGATCGTCACTCCTGGAGTGTTCCCAATTTGCGTAAGTCCTACTAAAATTGATATCTTTTTCATGGTTTAACGGCGACGGCGAGCGCGACGACGGCCTCTCAAGGGCCTTAAGAAACCGCGGAAACCGCGAAGAAAAACAAACCCAACCAGCGCCGCACCGAGGAGAATCCGCCAAGGAATTACCCAAAAGGTGACGTCGGCCTTGAGAGGCACGTCGTAGTCGCCGTTATTGTAGGCCATGGCCAGGGTAGCGGTGTATTTGCCGATCCGAAATTTGGGTACTTGAGTGAGATCCCATTTGAGCGACCGGACCGACCGACCCTTTTTATCTTGAACCACTTTGCCGTCGGCGATTTTATCTTCCCAAACCGGAAAGCCCTCGTTCCATTCCACGGAGAGGACGCGCTCGGAGTTAGGCAAGACGTTCGACCCGGCTTCATTGACGTTGATAGCAGCGATATCCTTGTCGTCCTTGTGGTTGTCAATAAAGATATTACCAATCGGGGCAAGATGGATATTACCGTCGTTTTTAAGGCGGATGTTAAATTTGGCCGGTAGAAATTCAAAAATTCCCTGGCTGGCGGTGAATTCAGTGATGGAAAGCGAGCGTTTGGTCGCGCTGGTCGAGGCGTCAACAAGCAAGAGCGAAACGACGTTGGTGTTGACCGCCGCGCCGGTTTGAGCAGGAGCGCCTTCTTCTTTGGCACGGCCGATCTGGAAGGCCAGGTAATAGCCGTCGCGGGCGGTTGAAGGCAGATTAATGCCGATCGGGATAACCTTTTGCTCATTAGGTTGAAGCGTTAACGTCGGGCTATCTAACCGAAGCCAACTTCGGACTGGGTCACCCGGGGCAAAATCTAAAAAATCAGCTTTACCTTCGTCGCCGCTGGGCACGAATTTGAGGGGCGTCACCATCAACCGCTCGGTAAGGTTACCCAAATTTTTGACTTTAAGCTGGTAAGTGGCGCTTGAGCCGGGAGCGACTTTAAGCTGGGCCACGGGCGGCGAAATTTGCAGGCTCAAACCGGCTTGGCTGGTTTCGGCGGCGAGAGTGTCACTGCCGCCAAAGACCAAGCTAATGGCTAAGGTGAGAAAAAATAATTTAGGCATAGCTTACCCTCCTTGATATGCAT
>JBBTZN010000118.1:0-1623 GCA_038061355.1 Patescibacteria group bacterium
TTGATTTTTCACCGGATAGTAGTTACATTTTCGCTGGCGGTGGTGGCCAAGGAGCCAGTACTCTCTATGAAACCAAGACTGGTAAAAAACTCTGGCGTCTCGGCATATTTTCCCACCAGGGACGCTTTGCGGCCGACGGCCAGTCAATCCTCGTTGGCGATCAGGCCGTCCAAATTTACGATCTGACCGGTAATATCATAACCAGTATCAACACCGAAAATAAACCGGGTGAGAACATTAAACAAGCTGGCAGCGGTCAGTTTGCCTATATTTCGAAAGATGGCACCCGCGTAATCTATTCTCATCGCGATATTGAGGCCGGGGGAACCAGTCTCATTTTCGCCACTGGGACGCTCGCCGCGCCAAAAGACACGGCCGTCGAGGTACCGCCGTCAACTTACGAACTAGCGGTTGATTCAAAGGCCAATCAGAATAGTTATCTCGATTTGCTGATTATCGGCCTGGCGACTCTCGCCTTTGTTTTGGGCACTGCTTTCATGATTGTCCGCATGCGTTTTAAGCACTTTAATAAGTAATTAGGAGGACTTACGCACTTTCTCTTTCACTTATGTAGTGAACTTCGGAATAAACACTTGCGAAGTGAGGAAAGTGCGTAAGTCCTGATTAGGAGGAAAATGCTCGCAAAAATAAATCCGGCGGTGTGGATTGCCGTATCGGTGGTAGTCCTCGTCGCCCTCGTTAGTGGCGCTCTTTACTTTGTTCTTGCCGATCAGATTAACCCCCAAACCACTGCCACCCCGCTTGCTTCCACGACAAATACCAGTTCTTTGTCAGAGAGAATTCAAACCATTGCTACCCCATCACCTTCAACTAGCCCGAGTGTCACAGTTACGGACCCGGCCCCCAAGTTCACCAAAGTTTCTGAAACGACAATCGATGGCGGCAACCTCTGGCTCTTTCCGGTCGATGATGGCGGAACCAAATTAGCTCTCTCTACTGAACAAGGTAATCGCATCCAAATGGGTCGGCTCGATCTGACTAATCCTAACCAAAAGGTTGCTTGGAAAACTGTCGCTTCTACCACTGATACTGGGGGTGAAGGTATCGCCGATCATTGGCATATCTATGCCCACGACGCCCACTGGATTTCGTTTTCCGTTACCGGCGCCAATCGTAGCTTTCTCCTTAAACTAGATAAAGATTTTAATCGTCTCTCGCTCTCGAACGTAGTAAACAAAGACATCGTCTCCACGGCCGAACTTACCGCCCTTGGTATCCAAACCGGTGAAACTGGCAATCCTATGGCCGGTCAGGCGCGGTCCGTCACGACTAATGATATGTTTTTGGTCGCCGAACCAAACGGAGTGGCTGTCAGCCATATGGTCCCTGGAGTAGGGGCGAAGATTTATCGCTTTGATATTAACGGCCAGGCCACGGGAACAGCCTTGCTTGGCGGTCCAGATTACAACTTTAACAACGGCTCTTCAGCCGAAAAGACCGAATCGGGTTTCACCGTCTTCGCCACCGAAACCCTGAATATGGTTCAACAAGGCGCCATTAAACTTATTAAAGCTAATCAGAATTGGCAACCTCTTTCGGTTACGACCTTGCTTGACGAAGCGCGGATTAACCTTGCTATGAGTACGGGCGTCAGACTTCCTT
>JBBTZN010000119.1:0-1307 GCA_038061355.1 Patescibacteria group bacterium
GTCGTTTCGACACCTCGCACCAAAGGGTTACCGATCGGCAATCTGACCAGTCAGCTCTTCGCCAACATCTACATGAATGAGTTTGATCAGTGGGTGAAGCACGAACTCAAGGAGCGTTTCTACCTTCGTTACACCGACGACTTCGTCATCCTCGGTGAATCTGAAGCGGAGCTGCAAGCGCTCATTCCAAGGATCGCCGAGTTTCTGGCTGAGCGATTGCGGCTTTCCCTCCATCCTCATAAGGTATCGGTCCGCAAACTTAGCCAAGGCATCGATTTCTTGGGCTACGTGGTCCGGCCACATAGTACTGTGCTTCGGACACGTACCAAGAAACGGATGCTGCGTCGAATCGAGCAGAAAAATCTTTCGTCCTATATGGGCTTGCTTGAGCACTGCGATGGGCACCTGTTATCAGAACGGCTGAAGATCTTGGTTCCATCTAAGGACGAAATTTGATAAGTTACTAATTGCTGAAGCGGTTGGAAATTGTTAAGGTTCGCGGTGCTGGCGCGCCGGGCCCGAATTTATGCCTGCCCCATGCCGCCTGCGGGCGGCCCAAATGCCGTTCGAGCTATCTCTAAAATGCTGCACCATGAAAATTGACGCAGTGAACATGGCGATGGTACGTTATATATATGAAAACCGTTGGGATTTTATATTTGAGGTGAAGTAACGTTAAATAATGGATAGGAGGTCGCTTGCAAGACGAGTTTTCGCAAAAACAAATGGGGCAGATTCGTTCGGCAATTGTTTCGGGCGTCGGTGAGGCTTTAGAGCAAATTGTTTTGCCTAGATTGGTAGCACTGGAAACCAATGTCGATATCTTGCAGACTAATGTCGATACCTTGAAACACGTTCAATCTGAACAAGGAGAACAGCTTGATCGAATCGAGCGCAAGCTGAATGCGACGATTGATACAACGGATCATCTTGAAGTACGGGTGAAGGCGCTTGAGACGAAATTTTCCACCTAGATTTCAAGTAAAGTACAAGTATGTCTCAAACAAATGATCCAGCTCTTTCGCGGCAACCAATACCTTCGCATGCCCAGCGGGTTTTTAAGGGTGAGATTTTTGATGTCTATCAATGGGAGCAGGAACTTTATGATGGGACGACCGCGACTTTTGAAAAATTACGTCGGTCGGATACAGCTGGGGTGATTCCTGTAACGGACGATGGGCAGATTCTTCTTATCCGAGAAGAGCAACCTCGTATGCCACTATTTTGGTCGATGCCAGGTGGTCGTATCGAGGTGGGTGAGACACCCGAACAGGCGGTTTTACGTGAGCTTTTAGAAGAAACTGGCT
>JBBTZN010000120.1:0-6285 GCA_038061355.1 Patescibacteria group bacterium
GGCCGCGGGGTGGATATTCTTTTGGGCGGCGAACCACCCAAATCAGAAGACAGAAGACAGAAGACAGAAGACAGAAATTTTGAAGCTCCTAACGAAGCTTTTGCTAAATGGGAAGAGGAACACCAGAAGGTACTGGAGATGGGTGGGCTGTACGTGATCGCTACAGAGAGGCACGAGGCGCGGCGGATTGATAATCAATTGCGGGGCCGTTCGGGTCGTCAAGGCGATCCGGGTGAGAGCCAGTTTTTCCTGTCGATGGAAGATGACCTCATGCGGATTTTTGGTGGTGAGCGGATGAAATCCCTCATGGACCGGATGGGTGTGCCGGACGATCAACCGATTCAGGCCAAGCTCATTTCAGGCTCCATCGAATCAGCCCAGCGCCGTGTTGAAGGTCATAACTTCGATATCCGTAAGCATTTGGTGGAATACGATGATGTTATGAATAAACACCGGGAATACCTCTATCGTCTCCGGCGCAAAATATTGCTTGGAGAAGAAATCCCAAATCCCAAATCCCAAATCCCAAATAATGATGAAAATTCCAATGACCAAATTACGAACTTCGAAATCCCTAACGAAGCTAATGAAGCTAACAAGCTACAAGCTAACGCTAATTGGTTGCATCAAGAGACGATCAGTAAAATGGACGAAGCTCAAGCGCAGACCTATGAGGCTAAAGCCAGCCGCTGGGGTGAGCAGCTTTCCGAGCAGGTCGAACGGACGATTTGGCTACGAACTATTGATACCTTTTGGATTGAACACTTGAACGCCATGGAGGCCTTGCGCACGGGTATCGGCCTCCGTGGCTATGGCCAGCACGATCCGCTGGTAGCTTATCGCCAAGAGGGGTATCAACTTTTCGAACGCTTGAAGCAGGGGATTGAGCAGGAAGTGGTCAATCTTTTGTTGAACCTTGAGATCCACCCGCAGGCTACCCATATTCAAGATTCAAGCCCCAAGATTCAAACACAGTCGCAACTGCGCTTACAGGGAGCTGATGATTCACGTTCTGCCGGGTTTGCTTCGGGCGTTTCAGAGCAGATGAATCAAGAAATCGAGAACAATCAAACTATTGTTCATAAAGGCGAGAAAGTGGGTCGCAACGATCCCTGTCCGTGTGGATCAGGTAAGAAATATAAGAAGTGTCATGGTGCCTAAGATTTAAACATTGCAAGATTTAAATATTTAACGATATGGCGACGATTGAGCGATTTGAAGATTTAATCTGCTGGCAGAAGGCACGGCAGCTGGCGAAAGAGGTTTATCAAGCGTTTCGCGAGTGCCGCGATCGGGGTTTTACTGATCAAATTCAACGAGCGGCCGTGTCCGTCATTTCGAATATCGCCGAAGGCTTCGAACGCGGCACCAAAAACGAATTTGTGAATTACCTGTATATCGCTAAGGGTTCGGCGGGTGAAGTTCGGGCCCAGCTTTATGTTGCGCTCGATATCGGCTATGTAAATATTGAAACATTTAAACGTTTAAACTGTCTGGCACAAGAGTGTTCGCGCCTACTGCAAAGTTTTGCGGTTAAAGTAAAATCAAGCGAGCGTCAGGGGTTGCAATTCAAACATGTTCCCCGGGTCGATCCAGCTAAAGAATTAATACAGAAACACGCCCCCGAAATTTACGAGAAGTTCTACGGCAAGGACGGTAAGTAATTTTCTATATTTCAATCATTAAATGTTTAAATAGGTTGAGGCATTCATTATGGATAAAGCTCTATCACTAAAAGATCTCATTCGCGAAGTCCTCGACAAGGGCTATCTGATGAGCCTGGCGACAATTGACGATGCGGGCCCCTGGGTGGCGGATGTGATTTATGTCCACGACAATAACCTTAAGGTCTACTGGGTGAGCGATCCGGCAGTTCGCCATTCACAAGCGATAGAAAAGAATCCTAGCGTCGCCGCAACGATTACGGCGAGTTCAGCCGGTGAATCAAATTTTGGTATTCAACTTGCCGGTATGGCAACTAAGCTTGTTGGTTCTCGCCCGGATTTGGCGAAAAAACACTGGGCAAAGCGGAAGAAGCCAGGCCCAATACCAAACGATTGGCTGGAAGGCGACCGTTGGTATAAAATTAAGCCAGTGAAAATCGAACTGATCCATGAAAAGTATTTTGGATTTACGAAGCAGCCCTACAAGTCATCAGTTTGAATGGCGAAGGTACTTATCAAATGACAGATAGATTTTACGCTGGCGGTTTTCTTTTTAATCCCGAAACACGTTCGGTATTTTTGCATCTACGGGATGATCAGACACCGATCCATCCAAATCAATGGGCATTTTTTGGTGGCTTGAGCGAGGGTACAGAATCACCAAAAGCCTGTTTTATTCGAGAACTTAAAGAGGAAATTGATATTGTAATCTCAGAGGATCGGGTTCGTCTGTTGTGTAATTATTTTAATAAAGAACAAGGGACCTGGCGATATGTCTTCTTTGTTGAAAGTACCATTGAAAAGTCGGAGATTACCCTGGCGGAAGGGGCCGACTGTGATTGCATTAGCTGACTAAAGTTTTTGACTATGATCTCACTGCAAAGACCAGTCGGGATTTGAAAAAATTTGTAGAGTTGAGAGAGTAGTCAGCTAATGCAAAATTTCATTCGTCGCAGTCAACTGTTAGCTTACGGATGGTGGCTGCTCTTGCCGAGGCGATGGGATGTTTGGCAGATGGAGTGGAGCCTAGCCCGTCAACGCGGTAGGTTTCGACTGGAATCGGCTCGACTAGAGAAGGCCTGGAAAAATTGGGAATACATGCGCACACCGGCAAAGCGCGAGCGAGTTCGTCAAGATTTACGGACGCTAGAGATGAAAATGGCGGCTTTAGCGCAGAAGATCAATAATCACGAAACACTACTCGTCATCTATCACCGAACGATTCGCGAGATCTGGCAAAAGATTCGAGAGATGGTGTAATAACTAAGTAAGAAGATGTTTTCCATTTAGAAATTAATTGAAAATCTGGAGTAAGTATGGAACCAACTGAGCTTAACCACGCTGCCTATAACAAAATTGCTAAAGATTGGATGAAGGATCATGAGCATGATGACTGGTGGTATGAAGGCACGGAGACATTTTTAAAATTATTACCGAAGGGTGGTAGAGTTTTAGATGTGGGGTGCGCCGGTGGCTGGAAAACGCGTTATATGGTTGATCGCGGTTTTAACGTAACAGGGTTTGATCTCTCGGAATCGTTTATTGATCTGGCCCGCGATTTGGTGCCCGAGGCAACATTTGAAGTTCTTGATCTTCACCAGACGGAAACTATTTCTGGAACATTTGACGGTGTGTTCGTGCAGGCGGTGCTGCTCCATGTTCCAAAAAACGAGGTTGTATCGGTTATGGCGAAACTTACAGTAAAAATTAAACCTGGAGGTTACCTCTATGTGGCTGTGAAGGAACAACGACCCGACAAACCACCGGAGGAAGAGCTTCTCGAAGATGACTATGGTTATAGCTACCGGCGATTCTTTAGCTATTACACCCTGCCTGAATTGGAGGAGTATTTTAGTGGAGCTGGTTTGGAGATTACCTATAAAACTGTCACTACGAGTGGTAAAACTAACTGGATTCAAATAATTGGTCGTATAAGAGTATCATCGCAAGGTTAATTTATTTGACAATCATTCTTGATATTTGTTACAATCCTTTATGGAATATCAGCAGTGAAAAGTCTCGACCGAAGTGTCGGGAAAAGGAGTCTTATGCCTCGTTATGTCTCAATGACTGATCTTCGGTTCAAACTCAAACAGGTGATCGCGGAAATTTTGGCCTCTGGCAAACCGATGACTGTGAAGCGTCACGGTAAGAAGTTGATTCGTCTCGTACCAGTTCGACGTACAAGAAAAAGTAGCAAGTAACAGCTGACAACTATCAACTAAGTGCCAGGCTAATAAGTACCAACTATGTCACTTATTAGTTACTAGTTACTTGTCAGTTGATAGTTGTAACTTGTCAGATAGAGTGAAGCGATTATGGCAACTTTTTTAGCTAAAACTGAACCCAGCGAGTATTCGATCGACGATCTTTTAGCTGACGATATTACCACTTGGAGTGGCGTGCGTAACCCAACGGCAGTTCAGGCGATTAAATCTATGCAGCCGGGCGATCGACTGCTTATTTATCATTCGGGGAATGACCCAGCCATTGTCGGGGAGGGGCAAATTGTGACTGACCCAGAACCTGATCAAAATGATCGATTGAGTTGGATAGTCGCGGTTCGTTTTTTGCATAAGTTTGAACGGACGGTCTCTCTTAAAGAGATTAAGGAGAGCGGGTATTTTGATGATTGGGCGCTCGTTCGGCAAGGACGGCTGTCAACAATGGCAGTTCCTGAACACTTCCTCGTGTGGTTTTGGGAGCGCTTGCGTGAAGAAAGTTAGGTTTGTTTGTCAACTAGACTTGACGTCTGTGGTGTTTCGCAGGATCATGGAAAGGCTGGAGGCGAAATATGGCACCACAAGCCCTGAATGGTCTCATGCTCTATGTCACAGATGTTGCCAACTCACTTGCTCACTATGAGCAGCTTGGTTTTAAAATTATTCAAAATCAAGCTCCCTCCTTTGGTTCGGTAATGCTCAATGGTTTTTTGATTCAATTCCAGGACAAGCGTAACCCGGACGATCCAGATTTTGTGAAAGAAGCGATGGCCGAACCTAAGGGTGGTGGTTTATTTGTTTATCTTCAGGTGGAAGACGTTGATAGCTATTTTGATATAGTTTCCAAGCGTGGAATTGTACCAACAACCCAGCCACGCGATTGGCCGACTGGTAACCGAGAGTTTGTGATTCGTGATCCAGATGGCTACAAATTCGTTTTCTATCAGGCTCATGGAGCAAAAAGTGCTGATCATCAACATAATTAACAAATCCGAAATTCGAAATCCGAAACTCGGAACAAGCCCGAAATTCAAAATACAGAAATCAACAGTTTTTTCAGATTTAAAATTTGTTTCGGATTTCGATATTCGGATTTCGAATTTGGAGTAAATGTGCCACTCAAAAAAGAACTTTTAAATCCAGTCCCGCAAACCTGGGAAGACCAATTAGCCAAACAAGTTGCCCTCGTCGGCTCTGTCCAGTCAGGCGTGATTATTTTGGCCGATATTTCTGGCTACACGGGCCTCGTCACCCAAACCGAAATTGAACATTCGCAGAGTATTCTTCAGTTTTTATTTGATCATATCTACGAGGCAACTGGTGAGCGTTTTATCGTGAATGAGATTGAAGGCGATGCCATTTTCGCCTACGCTGTTGAGCCAAAAAATCCTGGAGCGTTGCTGGTTGAAACATTAAAGCAGCTGAAAGAGTATGGTCACGCTTTCTACCATGCCCGCAAACAGATGTTGGATAACCCCAAACAAGGGCCAGACGCCTGTGATTGCAACGCTTGCATTAATATTGGCAGACTTTCGTTTAAGTTTGTGGTGCATTACGGTAAGTTTGGCGTCAATAAAGTGGGCCCTTTTGTGAAGCTTATTGGGGCAGATATTGTTTTAGCTCACCGACTACTTAAAAACGACGTTCCGGGGCACGAATATGTTTTACTTACCAAGGAGACACTTGATTTGCTACCAGTCGAGATACGTGCGAAGTTTATTGGGGCAACTGAATCAATCGATAAATTTGGTGACGTGCCGGTGGCGTATCGTCTTTTTGATTGGGAAGAAGAAGAGGCCAAGCACCATGCTGCGACATGATGCAATGCCGAATTTCGAATGACGAATTACTAAATAAGATGAAGATTGAAGAGTTTGTTGAATTAGCGCCGTTGACGACTATGCGGGTAGGTGGAAAAGCCCGTTTTTTTACAATTATTAAAACGCAGAATGAGTTGCGAGAAGCTTTAGCGTTTGTTCGCGACAAAAAATTGCCTTGGATGTTGCTTGGTGGTGGCTCGAACCTAGTCTTTTCCGACGATGACTATCCAGGAATCGTTTTAGCCCTTAAGTATCACCAGCTTGATTGGGATGTGGCGAAGCAGGAAGTGACAGTCGGTACGGGTTTGTTGATGCGAAATCTTGTCGAACAAACGACCCAGCGGGGTTGGGCGGGGCTGGAGTGGGCCGGTGGCTTACCCGGTTCGGTGGGTGGGGCAATTCGGGGCAACGCCGGGGCGTTTGGCGGTGAAACAAAAGATTCAGTCATCTCGGTAACTGCGATTGAGGCTAAAACTGGACGTGAAAAAAATTGGCAATCTAATGAGTGTAGGTTTGGCTATCGAACAAGTCTGTTTAAAACGGAGCCGTGGATTATTTGGGAAGCTAGGTTCAAATTTA
>JBBTZN010000121.1:0-6519 GCA_038061355.1 Patescibacteria group bacterium
CGGCAATGACACCGCGTTCGAGGGCCTCTTTAATCCCCTTCTCGGTCGGCCCGATATATTCTCGGGGAATCGCGCCACCGACGATCTTATTGACGAACTCGAAGCCTGTGCCACGTTCAAGCGGGGCAACGTCGAGCACGGCGTGGCCATATTGACCACGGCCACCAGTTTGACGAATATATTTGCCTTCGCCGTGGGCCGGCTCGCGAATAGCTTCTTTGTAGGCGACTTGCGGACGGCCAACATTGGCTTCAACCTTAAATTCACGTTTCATGCGATCGACGATGATTTCGAGGTGAAGTTCACCCATGCCGGCGATAAGGGTTTGAGCAGTTTCGGGGTCGCCCTTAATTCGAAAGGTCGGGTCTTCTTCGGCGAGCTTCGCCAGGGCAATACCCATCTTTTCTTGATCAGCTTTGGTCTTGGGTTCAATCGCCACCGAAATAACCGGCTCGGGGAAGACCGGGCGCTCGAGCATAATTTGATTGCTTTCATCAGAAAGCGTGTCGCCGGTGCGGGTGTATTTAAGGCCCACGGCCGCGGCGATCTCACCGGCAAAAACTTCGGTCACATCTTCGCGCTGGTTGGCATGCATGCGGATAATACGGCCGATGCGTTCTTTTTCACCTTTATTGACATTTAAGACATAGCTGCCGGCTTTGAGCCAACCGGCGTAGACGCGGAAAAAGGTCAGCGTGCCGACAAACGGATCCGTCGCCACTTTGAAGGCCAGGGCGGTAAAGGGAGCTTCGTCAGTCACTGGGCGGGTAATATCTTCGTCAGTTTTGGGATTAATACCGCGAAGCGGCGGGACGTCCATTGGGCTGGGGAGGTAATTAATTACTCCATCGAGTAGTAGCTGGACGCCTTTATTCTTCAAAGCCGAGCCGGTTAAAACTGGAATAATCTTATTCGCAATCGTCCCGGCCCGCAGAGTCTTTTGAATCTCTTCAATAGATAGGCTGTCGTCAGCTAAGTACTTGTCGAGCATTTGGTCGTCGAGTTCGGCGACTTTTTCCACGAGTTTTTTTCGCCACTCTTTAGCTAATTCAACCATATCGGCCGGAATGTCGGTCACTTCCACGTTGCTACCCATGTCGTTGGTGTAGAGATAGGCTTTTTCACCAATTAGGTCGACAATGCCCTTGAATCCACCTTCGGTGCCAATCGGCAGTTGAATAGGAACGGCATTCGCCCCCAGACGATCGAGGATCGAGTCGTAGCTGCGGTAAAAATCGGCGCCGAGGCGGTCAAGTTTATTGATAAAACAAATGCGCGGGACGGCATACTTATCGGCTTGGCGCCAAACTGTTTCTGACTGCGGTTCAACGCCGGCCACCCCGTCGAACACGACCACTGCCCCATCAAGCACGCGCAGGGAGCGTTCAACTTCCACGGTAAAATCCACGTGGCCAGGCGTGTCAATGATATTAATGCGGTGGGTAGTGTCGAAATCAGGTCGAATCGTCGAGTATTCGCCCAGGCCACCCTTAGTTCGATCGACAGGTGGCCAAAAACAAGTCGTGGCGGCGGCGGTAATAGTGATGCCGCGCTCGCGCTCTTGTTCCATCCAGTCCATAACCGCTTCGCCTTCGTGAACTTCCCCTATTTTATGAGTTTTGCCGGTATAGTAAAGAATTCGTTCGGTAACCGTGGTTTTACCTGCATCAATGTGGGCCGCAATGCCGATATTGCGTGTTTTCTCCAGAGGAAATTCACGTGGCATATTACTCCTTTAACTGGAACTTGATTAGACTAACAAAAGATGGACGAAAACGTCCTTGGTTTCAGATTAACAGACGGAGTAGTAACCGTCAAATTCAGTGACGAAAATTTGAATTATGAATTTGGGGACTAATTTGGGGACTGTTCTCATTTAACTTGGAACGGAAGAATTTTTAGAAACGTACTGCTAATTTTCATCATTTCTTGATTCGCTCGAATTACTCCCTCCTATTACCATTTTTCTTCTTTATCAGGTTATTTGAGAACCGTCCCCTTAGCAGTCCCCTTAGCATTTAGCACTTGGTCTGAATTCTCTTCTTAAAATTGAAAGGGATCCGCAGTTTTACGGATCCCTTTCAATTTGACTTATTTAAGTAATTAGTAGCGGGCGAAGTGGGCAAAGGCGCGGTTGGCCTCGGCCATTTTGTGCTTATCTTCGCGTTTCTTCATCGCCGATCCAGTCGCCTGATAGGCATCAAAGAGTTCTTCGGCGAGAAAAATGCCTGACGGTTTGCCATGACGAACGCGGGCGGCCTCAATAATCCATTTCATCGACAGCGCAACCTTACGCTCGGGGCGGACTTCAACTGGTACCTGGTAAGTAGCTCCACCGATGCGCCGCGAACGGACTTCGAGGAGTGGTGAGACATTCTTGATCGCCATGTCAAAGGCTTCCAGCGGGGGTTTTTTCGACAGTTCGCCCAAACGCCCGAGGGCCTGATAGACTAAACGACTGGCGACGGCTTTATTGCCGCCCAGCATAACATAGTTAATAAACTGCGTCACCGGCACCGACTGATAAATCGGGTCAGGTGTTCGGGTAAGTTTTTTGTAGCGAGCTCCACCGCGCATGTATACCTCTGCTTCTCTAGAGCTTTTTAGCTATTAACTTTTTAGCTTTTTAAGAATTAATTTAGTATCCCTAAGTAGCTAGTAAGCTAATCAGCTAAGAAGCTAGTTTATGATTCTTTAGGTTTCTTGGCGCCGTAGCGGCTGCGGCCCTGGCGGCGCTTGTCGACGCCGGCCGTATCGAGTTTGCCGCGAACAATATGATAACGCACACCTGGCAAATCTTTAACTCGACCGCCACGCACCAACACCACCGAGTGTTCTTGAAGGTTGTGACCTTCACCCGGGATATAGGCGGTAACTTCTTGACCGGTTGTGAGACGAACACGAGCTATTTTACGCAAAGCCGAATTTGGTTTCTTGGGGGTCATCGTCCGAACTTGGACGCAAACGCCTCGCAAAAAAGGACGGCCTTGCGGAAAAATAAGCGGACGATTCTTAAGAAAATTAAACCCACGACGTAAAGCAGCCGCCTTCGGTTTTGAAGCCAGAGGTTTGCGACCGTGGCGAACGAGTTGATTGATTGTTGGCATATGTACTAAATCTCCGCTGGCGTCATTCTAACTTGGTTTAGGCAATTCGTAAACCCCTCATCTATAGATCATGTCAGTATATTCGTTATCAACGATTAACAGGTAAGGGGTAAAAAGTAAGCTACTTAGCTAGGGTGTCGTTAGGGATGCGAAAACCAGTCCCCGCTGGGATGAGTTTGCCGATAATAACATTTTCTTTGAGGCCACGAAGGGGGTCAACGGCGCCGCGGATAGCCGCATCGAGAAGGACGCCAGTTGTTTCCTGGAAGGAAGCGGCAGACAAGAAGCTCTCGGTTTTGAGGGCCACCCGGGTAATGCCCAGAATAATTTCGTCGTGATCGATGGCCTGGAGTTTCTTGGCTTTCAGACCTTCATTCATTTGCATAATCCGCGTGCGATCGAGGATCTGACCAGCTAAGAGGGTTGAACCACCACCATCGCGGACGCGGACTTTGGAGAATATCTGGCGAATAATCACTTCAATGTGCTTATCGTTAATAGTTTGGCCTTGGGAGGAGTAAATTTCCTGAACACCGCGCACGATATAGCGTTGAACTTCGAGCTTGCCCCGCAGACTCAAGGCCTGGCCCAGATCCCAATGGCCATCGGTGATTTCTTGGCCGATTGTCACCAAATCGCCATCTTTCACTTTCAAATTACTTTGGCTCGACACTTCGTAATTGATGGTTGTTGGTTCCATACTCGTCACGGTAATCGCCTCATTCGTCAAACTGACCTTACCGGCTAAGGTAGAACGAATGGCCTTTTTGTCAGGTGCGGTGGCAATCGCTTGCTTGGCCGTGACCTGCTCGCCTTCGGTCACAGTTGGAGCGTAGTCCTCTGTCAGCAGGAAGGAAGCGGCTTGACGCTCGGTTGAAACAATGGTGATCATTTTCATTTCTTTAGCTTCGCGGATTTCAACTCGGCCGGCGATTTCGGCTAGGATAGCCGGGTGTTTGGGCAGCCGCGCTTCAAAGAGTTCTTCCACGCGGGGCAGGCCGGAGGTAATATCGGCACCGGAAACACCGCCCGTCTGAAAGGTTTTGAGGGTCAACTGGGTACCTGGTTCACCAATCGCCTGGGCCGCCATAATACCCACCGCTTCACCAATTTTAACCAATTCGCCAGTTGCCAGATCCCGACCATAACAGCGTTGACAGAGACCCCAAGCCGAAAGGCAATTAACAACCGAACGAACAGTCACGGCCGCCAAATCGGCGGCAGCCAGTTGCGCGGCGACAACCTCGGTAATCTCTTCGTTTTTAGCGACCAGCGGCTTTTTCGCCCCTGGCAGTTTAATATCGGCCAGCGCCAGGCGGCCAGTGAGACGGGTCGCGAAGTCTTCACCCATCTCTTCTGATTCAGTGCGAGAGATCGTCAAACCTTCGATAGTACCGCAATCTTCAATCGAAACGACCAAATCTTGCGAGACATCGACAAGACGGCGAGTTAGATAACCAGCGTCAGCCGTTCGGAGGGCGCCGTCAGACTTACCTTTGCGAGCCCCGTGGGAGGAGATGAAGAATTCAAGCACGGACAAACCCTCTTTAAAGTTGCCTTTGACGGGAATTTCGATAATTTGGCCAGAGGGGTTAGATACCAGGCCTTTCATACCGGCCATCTGGGTAACTTGCACCAATGTACCGCGGGCCCCAGAGGTCATCATGATGTAGACGGGGCTGTCTTTGGGGAAGTTTAGAAGCATCGCCTGCTCAACTCGAGTTTTAATCCCTTCCCACATCTTAATAACTTGGGCGGAACGCTCTTGTTCGGTTATCAAGCCGCGTTGGAACTGCTTATCGATAGCCGCCAAATTCTGATCGCCTTCTTTCAGAATATCTGGTTTGGCGTCAGGAATGTAGATATCATCCATCGAAATCGTCATACCCGATAGCCCGGCGTATTCAAAGCCTAGACGCATAATTCGATCAACCAAAGCGGCCGTTTCCGACTGTTCAAAATTCTTGAAACATTCGGCGACGACACTCTTTAAGCGCTTGGCGTCCATCGGCTCGTTCACAAAATTAAACCCTTCGGGCAGGATGTTATTGAAGAGAATCCGGCCCACCGAGGTCTCAATTAATTCGTACCGGTCGCGATCAAGAACAGTCTTTGCGTCAGCGACGGCTTTTTTCAGGCGAACTTTAATCTTTGCTCGAACATGAAGGTTGCCCATATGATAAGCGAAAATCGCTTCGTTCTTTGAAGCGAAGATCTTATCTTCGCCCTTTGCTCCAGATGCAAACGTGGTCAAGGTGTAACACCCTAAAACGATATCCAAACGCGGGGTGACCACAGGATCACCGGAGGCAGGTTTGAGGAGATTCTTTTTACTCCACATGAGAGTGCGAGCTTCATCCATCGCTTGGGCCGAAAGGGGCACATGGACGGCCATCATATCGCCATCAAAGTCCGCATTGTAGGCGTGGGTAACAAGCGGGTGAATCTGAATTGCCTTACCTTCAATAAGGATCGGGCGGAAAGCTTGAATACCTAAGCGATGCAACGTAGGGGCGCGGTTTAAGAGAACAAAGCTTTCTTTAGTAATCGATTCGAGAATATCCCAAACTTGAGCTTCTTGTCGCTCGATCATTCGTTGAGCTGATTTGATGTTGTGGGCGTGGCCATCGCGAATCAGGCGCGAGATCACGAACGGCTTAAAGAGTTCGAGCGCCATCACTTTTGGCAAGCCACATTGGTCGAGTCGAAGTTCGGGACCAACGACAATCACCGATCGGCCTGAATAGTCAACGCGTTTACCAAGCAGGTTCTGACGGAAACGACCTTGTTTACCGCGAAGCATGTCTGATAGGGAGCGCAGGCGGCGTTGGGTGCCAGAGACGACGGCGCGGCCACGGCGAGCAGAATTATCAATCAGAGCGTCGACAGCTTCTTGGAGCATGCGCTTTTCGTTGCGGTTAATCACTTCGGGCGCGCCTTGGGCAATCAAACGGCGCAAGCGGTTGTTGCGGTTTATCACCCGACGATAGAGATCATTTAAGTCCGAAGCGGCAAAGCGGCCACCATCCAATTGCACCATTGGCCGCAGATCAGGTGGAATAACTGGCAAATGAGTGGTAATCATCCAGGCCGGATTAATGCCGGCCGCTTTTAAGTCGCGCAGGAGCTTCAGACGGCGCATCAAGCGACGTTCGTTAGCCGGGCTGATTTTAACATCTTCTTCAAGTCGGGCAGTTTCACCGTGAAGATCAAATTTCTGGAGCAGTTCGTAAATTGCTTCGGCGCCGATGCCGACCCGCACGATCTGACCGTACTTCAAAGAAATGTCCTGGGCCTTGGCTTCCGGAATAATCTGCTTGGGTTTCAAACCCTCGATTTCATTTTTGGTCTCTTTATAGAGCCGAGCAAGTTCGACTTCTTCTTCACCACCAGCCTCTTTCGCTTCTTTATA
>JBBTZN010000122.1:0-10209 GCA_038061355.1 Patescibacteria group bacterium
GGTAAGCGTTTAACTCTGGAGGAAAACGGGGAGGACTTTCGTTTTCATATTGAAGCCTAATCGCAGCCGATGGATCCGGACCTTCGATACTATCACCGTAGACTAGAGACATTTTTTGCCGGCCGACTTCGAGCCGTTCAGAGATATATTCATCGAGCGGTTGATTAATCAAGTCGGCTTGGGATCGGACCAAGATTGTCTCCACGCCCAAACGGGTGGCGCGCTGCTCTTCGGCCACGATCCGATTAACCAGATTACGGTAAATATCAACTTGGGCAGTCCGCAAGGTCGGATCGCTGTCCGCCCCTTCTATTTCTAGTTGGCGGACATAACTTTCCAGCGCCGCCAACTCGGTTTGAAGACGATTAAGAGAAGCGTCGCGCTCATCGATCACCAGCGCGGTCACCGGATCAACACTCCTTGGTTTGCCGTACACCAACCGGTTAACGAAATTTTGAAAAAAATCGCCGACAGTTGATGTTATCTCGCGACTGGCTGGCGGCTCAACCGCGATTCTATTAGATTCTCCTACGATTTCAGCATCGGTCAGGGCTTTGGCTTTTTGGAGCGCGACACCTCGGCCATCACCCGCTGCCTCAAACGCTCGGGTCAGGACCAAGAGCTTCCGCACCTTTTGGCCAGTCGTGTAGTTACCGATTACCGGTGGATTTAGACCATCAAGTCCAGTTACGCCTTGGGTCTTCCATAATTCATCCAACTCGTGAGCTGTGTCCACCGCTTCAGCTAAAACCGTATCAGTAATTTCTCCTTGACCATAATCAGTCGCCTGCAATACGCGTTTGGCCGCTTCGAGTCGACTTTCACCGTCACGTAATCCAATTTCAATAACCATAGGTGAAACTTGGTCATTCACGAGTGTGGCAAGTACCTCGTTTTGTGTCGTCGTGACGACCCCGCTCGTCGCAAGCGGACTCGTCCAATCAACAACTTGAAAATATATCTCGTTAAGGGGTTGACCGTTCCGCGCCGCCCGAGCCACGGCGGCTAATTGAGTAGCATCCATACCCGCCTCAATGGCCGCCTTGTGAAACTGTAAAATAGAAGATTCAAGTGCTAACAGACTTTGGTTAGCCGGATCTGGCTGACCAAACAATTTCTCGCCAAATTTCTTAATGATGTTTTTCGTAGCCAACGTCTTCTCAATTTGAGCAATTTCGGCGACCTGTTTCGCATATTCATTTAAATAATAGATGCTGTTGGTTAGCGTGGTCGGACCACGATAGACGAGCGAGACATTAGTCTTGTCCTGGGGTTCAAAATCATTTAGGAGGTTAGTCAAAAAATAGCTCGTTATGGGACCATAACCATCACGAGGAAGTTCGCGGAATAATTCGCTCAATCCATTATAGGTTTGGCCGTTCGCTACTATTGGTCCGAGATTAAATTTATGTTCCAAAATATCAATCGGTGTCGCAGACGAATGAAGGGTAGCCCAAAATTGGTCGACAACAGCCTGATTCCCCTGATACAAGCGAAGAAGCGCCTGCTCCATCGCGGAAAAAACCTCCACATAGGGTTGATATGTAGTTGATGGCGAAGGAATCCCAATTTTTTTATAATAAATTTTCCTGGCTAAAAATTCCGTTAAGCCTTCAATAAACTGCACATTGTTGAAGTAGTATTCATTAGATGACCACCGTTGTAGAGTATGTAGGTACTCATGAATGAGAACTGGCGTTTGATAAGAAACCAAGTTGCCACCATTAATGGCGACTTGGACGCCCCAATTATCTGGATCGCAAACAGAAGAATAGTAACAAACACCTCCGAACGAATCCATTTCGAGATCTGAAGAAATTCTAGTTTTATGGATGGTTTGAGAGAGAACGGCTGGCGTAGCGGTGTCAAATTCTAAATCATCAGCCTCAAGAATCATTCGGGCGGCGTTGACCATGCGAGTAGCCATGGTTCGGGCGTAATCTAGTCCATTTAGACTAAATTGCGGAGATTCAATCAGCTTAGTAAGATCAAGAATTTGCTCGCCTGCACCAAGATCAAATCTAAAAAACCGCTTTTCATCCAGCTCGAACGGAGGAACAGAAATAATATATCCTTTATTAATCAACTCATGATCGCTAAAAATCGGCTGATTCAATATCTGGCTACCGGTCGGTAAAACAGTCGATCGGCGCTGGCTAAAATCCGCTGATTCGTTTATTTCACGTATCACATGATAATCTTTAGCCGAATCAAAATCGCTCGGTATTCCCGATCCCACGGAATGAACTCGGCTTAAATCGGACGAACTATATTCCTGGGCGGTGCGGCGAAATTCAGCTCGAAATTGATCGGATTCGAGGTTATCAGAATCTTTCGGGGCGTAATATGCGTCACCATCACTGCCTGCATAAGCGGTTATTCGATTGACTTCTTGGTAGTCTTGCGGATCTAAAGCGGCTTTCTTAATTTGTTCGGCCTGGTCGGCGTCAGAAGGAGAAGTTGGTGTAAATCCGTTGGCAATTAACCATGTCCGAATATTCTCCTGACCAAACGAAGCCGTAAGCGTAACTTCTTCCCCGGCTTCAAATTGAGTCAAATAATGTTCCGAAACCGTCAAGAGGCCTTTAAGAATTGACTGGCCGCGCAACGGAGCATCAACTCCACGATGATACATATCCCATGTTCGATCGCCAATTCGTTCAAAATTAAGTTCGGCGGATGGCATAATATGACCCGGTTCAGTCACGCTCGCTTTCAGCTGCTCGTTCCCGTTTTCTTCGTTTCTACCCCATTCAAAAGTCACTAATAACCCATTAATATTAACCGTGCCCATTTTTTCGGCGGCGGCGATCATCTGCTTGATATTTCTAGGATCAAGGAAGGGTTTCGAACTATCATTACCAGAATTGGCAGTATCTCCCTCTTGAGTTTTTTCGGCTACTAGTCGAGTCAAAAATTGCTTGATTGGCTCGGTAATTTGGTTAAATAGATTTTTATTCGGTGCTTTTTCATAAAGTACTGAAAAAACATCTCCTGGCGACATTGATTGGCCAATCTCATCAACCACCGAAAGAGTTTTTCCATTTTCAATATCGCCAACTAGCGTGAGCGGCTCGGGATTAACGCTACCATCACTATTTATCTGATTTACAATTGTCTGGCCGTCACGATTACTAATAACTTGGTATGAAATCTTGCGATAAAATGTGTTGACCGTGAACAAATCACCTGGCCGTAAATCTTTAGCCGAAAGTCTTTGTCTCCAAGCTTCAGACTGATTTAATCCTAGTGAACTCACCCATTCTTTTGCGAAAGCGAGTTGACTCTTAAACTCCTCAAAACCAATTTGATAAGTCTTGAAAATATCAAACAGTGGCTGGCCGGTTGGCGTTGGTTTTTGAACTACCCCGCCCAGATACTGGTCAGTGTAGGCCTGGAGAATTTCTGGTGCAATCGTCGGATCTAACAGATCGAATACTTGAATAGAAAGCGGCTCAAAGGCATCGTCTGCCGCTTGATCGGCCGGCGACATAATTTCTTCGTTCGCTATTTCCCCGAAATCATCAGGCGCGGTGAGTGACGAAAATGGCGCGGCGGCAACCCTCTGTTGGAAGGTCGCCCGCACGAAACCTCGAAAAGTCGGGCCAATATATGTCGGCGAAGCTAAAATCCAGTCGTTTGCTTGGAGAAATCCTTGACCTGAATATAGATCGCCTTCACCGTCAGCTTGCTGGCTAGGCGTTAAAAAAATGTACTTAAAATCAAGAACGGAATGGCCTTCGGATGTGTTAGTCGCTCTCCGGATAATATCTGCCGCCAGTTGATTTCTCACTCCTTGCTGTCGCCAGTCACCTTGTTTATCAAGAAATCTGACAACGCTTTTTTGCGAGGTCGCTAATTCAATCAACGCTTGGCCCTTGGGGTCGGCCTCATATTCTCGGGCCGCGGCAAAAAATTTTCCCAAATTAAAAATTTTTGCCATCGCGCCTTGGCCGCGAATCGCAAAATCGCTCCAACGATGCGGTATTTTATACTGAAGTCGGGTCGGATTGCCAGGAATTTCTTCGATCAGTTCAAATTTGGCCAGCGATCGATTAGACGAACGTGTTCTAACCCAAATACCTAGATCGAGCCCAATTTGGCCACGGGAGGTTAATTTCGGCGACAATTCCTTTTTATAGATAAAAACGTCTAATTGGATCGGTTCTGTTATTCCTGCTAACGTGCCAATAACGGTCGCAACCTGAAAATTTGTTTTGTTCGGCAAGGCCAGAAGGGTTGGTTGGTTGGTAATCACGCGATTCAGGGCTGACCAAATCCCCTCAAGATTATTATTTGAAAGAAGTTCGGCTTGTTCGTTGCCGATCGAGGCCGCCTGTAAACTACCGCTCGCTGATAGTCCATCGTCTTCGGCCAGGATAACTGATGGTTGATTGATAACAAAAATTATCGCCCAAAGAATAGCAACGAAACCTTGTCTAATTTTTGTTCGTCGGTTAAGTGAATTCATAATGTGATGTCTATAGTCTATAAATTCAGCGGTAAGGTTAAACGAAACCCAGTCGCTGGACTAAACGCGGATGTTTCATAAAGGTTCGCATAAACTAAACGATGCCCGTTATGCCAAGAAAACATGATGGTTTTATTCGCCCGAGTGAGCCAATGACCAATTAACAAGCTGGCTCGGCCGCCATCTTCGGCCTGAATATCATCAATGACCGTTTCGTTTGTCACGATGTTCACGCCTAATCTTGTCGAGGCCCCATATAAGGTATCGCCTGATTCACCGCGATAAGTGGAATCGTTGTTAAGTTGTAAAATCACCTCGCTTGAACTTTGATTCGCGCCAATTTGTCTGCGCCCGGCAATTGTTTTTACCGACTCGGCAGAAGGAACCGACGCCAAGCCTTCCGTTAGTTGGACTAGATAGCCAGCCGTCTCCGGATGCTCTGCCCGCTGACGATCGAGAAGGTCCTTGATCGTCAAACCGCTGGTTGTTCTTTCTGGACTGGATACGCTATCCGAAATAGATAAATCTCTAGGAAATAAGTGGAGTGACCCGACGGCTTCTTCTTCAAAAATCTGCCGGTCAATGTCAATTACTGACCGAGTCTCCGTTAGTTTCAAATGCTCTGTCCCCCCGGGTCTAAATAACTGATTTTGTTCTACCGCTTCTTGTAAGGCCCTCTCCACGATTAGCCGGAGAACATTGAGTGGCAGAAGTGGTACGAGTTCAATTTTGTTTAATCCTTCCGCGATTTTTTTCACGACCAAGGTTGCGTTTTTTTGAAGAAGTCTATTTATTCCTTCCTCCGAAGGCAAAGGATAGTCCACATTGTCAATCACAATGCCGCGCTGGCCGTCTTTAAGCGGTTTAAGAAAATTAAGTTTCTCCAATCCCACTACGACTAGCTTATATTGCTCGATCAATTCCGGAATATTAGTCAATTCCGGTTTGGATTCTGGCTCTTTGCCAAAAAAATCTGGCGGCATGAACCGAGTCCTTTCTTCTTATTTTTACTGGGCCACTGGTGTTGAAAAATCAGCCACGATCAATCTGGTGATTTGGCCCGTTGTATCGCTGGTTGGCTTATCCAAAAAACCGTACATCCCCATATCCTTTTTAACGTCGCTAAACGTCGCGGCTGCCAGTTTGCCGTCGGCCCCCAATTTTTGGACAATCACGTTGCCGGCCAAGATTCGAGTTTCTTCTTTGGCGCCACTGGCAGCAAAACCCTTAAATTTAATCGCCGAGCTACTTGTTTCGATCACTTTGCCGGTTAGCACGTCGGCCCGGACAAGGTTGATACGGGTCGCCTGGGGTGTTTTTAAATAGGGCAACTGGGCCGAAACACTCGCCTCGGTCTGCTTAACCACAACATCGTCCTTAGAACTCGGCAACCCGATTGGAATCAGGGTTTGGTAATCCTTAGGAAAGAGGGCGTATGAAGTTTCCGTTTTAACCGCCATCGTCTTCGTGCCGTTATTGACTGTCTTCACCGTAATCGACTTGGCGCTAACTTTTGTTACCGTTCCCGGGAACGCCGCCGTGCCGCCAGCTTTAAGTTGCACATAACTATTGGGGTTATGCCGCAGCAAGCCAATCAAGTACCAGTTGAATACCAGGCTGGCAATGACGACTAGCCAGCCGAGCAGATGGACGATTCTTCCGAGCCAAAGCCTCAAACCAGACTTCTGGTCCGCCGATGTTCCACGATGTGACATTGATCCTCCTTTTCCTCCCTTAATATTAGTTACTAATTATCTTCCGGCGCCAGCTTAATCGTCCCATCAGACTCGATTCTGATTTCCTCTAAGCTGGCTGGATTATCGCCAGAACCGGTTAACGCCGCTTGGCCTTCCACTTGCTCAATCGTTTCGCTCGCCAGCTCATCCGCACTTGGTCGGTAGAAGCCAATATACCAACCTAAAAAGATGGTTAAAACCAGCAAAATACTTGTTAGGACAATCTGTCGTTTATTCATCTTCTTAATCTACTATATTTACTAGATATCTTGTAGTCAATGAGGGTGAATCTTTGTCGCGCCTGTACGCCCAGATTTTTGGTCTTGTTTTCCTTCTCGTCGCGATTCTTGGCTTTATCCCCGCTACCAACGAAGGCCTCTTGAATAACCTTCTAGGTTACCCAGTTAATCTTCTCTACAACGTCGTTCACTTAGTGATAGGCGTTTTAGGCTTGATGGCTGGCTTTGGCGGCAGTGTCGAAGAACAAAGCGCCTAAAGAGTTTACTCACCCGTGAGGACCTCGCAAAAGGAGTCGCTGGTTGGCGACTCCTTTTGGTTTGTTATTATTTTGCAGCGAGACTACTCAACAACCGTAATTGTACCTTTAAGCGTTTGCGTTGATGGGTGTGGCGTGCAATGGAAGGTGATAGTACCGATGGTATTTAAAGTCACGGTCGCGCTCTTGCCTTTACCGAGCACGCCCGTATCAAACGAACCATTATCAGCCGTCACACTGTGGCCAGTGACGTCTTTATTGGTTATTGTCAAAATGGTACCCTTTTTCACAAAAATGGTCTGGGGGGTAGTGGTAAAGTTATCAATTTGCATTTGTGCCGTTCCCAAAAGAGGGCTAGTCGCGCTACCTGACGGCAGAGAAGATGAAGAAGTTGTAGTGATTGGTTTGGTCGAGCCACAACCAACCAGCGCCAAGGCGACGACCAAACCGATAATAAGTTTTTTACTATCCACGAAAATCACCACCTTTCTTGAAATTTCGAAACCAGTTTCTCCACTTACACCTCCGAGGTGAAAAAATATACTAAAGCAAGTATATCAATATTTTTTGAGGAAAATATGCCAATTCTTATTCTTATTCTCCTTCTCTTTATTCCCATCGGAGCGATTCTTGTTCTGGCGACGCCAGTCTTACTTCGAGGTGGCCCCTATGTGGCCACCTCACGCCCTGGTGTGGCCAAAGCCATCAAACTTGCCGCCCCCAAAGCGGGCGAGATTTTTCTCGATCTCGGCTCGGGTGATGGTCGTCTGCTTCTTGCGGCGGCGGCCCATGGTGCCCGAGTTATTGGCTACGAAACCAACCCCTGGTTGGGTTGGCAAAGTCGGCGTCTTTTGCGCCGGGCCGGCTACGCCAAAACCTCCCGAGTCATTTGGGGCAATCTCTGGCGCGCCGACCTGGCAACAACTGATGTAATTTGTATCTTTATCCTCCCCAATCTCTTGATCGATCTGGAAAAAAAACTTAATCGAGAAGTTAAAAAGGGTACTCGTATTGTCACCATTGGTTGGCCCCTACCCACCTGGCCAGTCGTCAAAAAAATCGATACCGTTTTTTTGTACCAAAAAACATGAGAGAATCGGCCTATTAAGTAACGTGAGGAAGGAGACCATCATGTTCGGGCGAACGATCTTCGACCAGCTCCTAAAACGAACCAAAATAGACCGCGTAACCGTCAGATATTGGGATGGTCAAGAAGTTACCTACGGCGCAAGCGGCAAGCACGTTGGCACCCTCACGATTCACGATCCGAAAGTTCTCGACGAAATCACTAAAAACATCGATCTGGGCTTTGGCGAAGCCTACATGGATAAGCGCGTGGAGTTTGACGGCGATGTCCACGATCTGGTTCTTTTTGGACTGGAAAATAAGGAACTCTTTCCTGATCTGCAAGGTATCAAAGCAATCACAGGAATTCTGCGCGGTTTTAACAAAGCAACATCGGTCAAAGAACAGAAAGCCGACATCCACCACCACTACGACCTGGGCAACGACTTTTTCAAACTTTTTCTCGACCCGACTATGACCTATTCCAGCGCCTACTTCCGCACCGAAAAAAACACTTTGGAACAGGCCCAGCGCCAAAAAGTCAGCCATACTTTGAGAAAACTCAACCTCCAACCCGGTGAAAAACTGCTCGACATCGGCAGTGGTTGGGGCCAGATGATTCTGGAAGCGGCGCAAACCTACGGGGTGACAGCCCATGGTATTACGATGTCTGATGAGCAAGTGATCGAAACAAATCAGCGCATCAAAAACAGCCAAGTAGCGGGACAGGTGTCAGTGGCCCTCGAAGACTACCGCGACCACGCTAAAAATCATGTCGGCGCCTATGACAAAATCGTCTCCGTGGGTATGTATGAGCACGTTGGCCGTCCCAACTTGCCGATCTTTATGGAAGCCGTTCAAAAAATGCTCAAACCGGGCGGTCTGCTGTTGCTCCACTTTATTACCAAACACAAAGAAGAAGTCGGGGGCGGTTTTACCCTCCGCTATATCTTTCCCGGTGGGTATATCCCGTCGGTTCGCGAAACCGTCAGTCTCTTTGCCGAGGAGCGTTTTCATCTGCTTGATGCCGAAAACCTCCGCCTCCACTACGCCATGACCCTCGATCACTGGGCGAAAAACTTCAACAATAATTTAGACAAAGTACGTGATCTCTTTAAGGCCGAAAAATTTAAGGAGCGTTGGCAAGGCGACGCCGATGTCGAACGTTTTATCCGCATGTGGCACCTCTACCTGCGCGGCTCCGCCGCCGGCTTTCGCGCCGGTACCATCGAGCTCCACCAACTTCTTGTTTCAAAAGGCGTCAACAATCACCTGCCTTTGACTCGAGAAGCGTGGTACGACTATAAATCCAAATGACAAAATCCAAATTTCAAATCAATGTCAAATAACTCAATAGACCTCTTATTGTTAACTGGACTGCTCGGAGATAAATCGAAAGCGAGGCTTTTTTACCCAGTCCACCTCAATCTCTTCAAGAAAAACATCGAGCGGCCGCACAAAATACGACCCTTCAGGATTCTCATAAAGCGCCTCGTAAACCACGACTGGCCGCAGATCTTCTTCCCATTTGGCCACAAAATGGACGCGATAACGCTTGCCTTTATAGTGTTCGTAAATACCTGGTCGGAGCATGATTAAGTCTCAATTCATCTGGTTAATTTTTGACTACTAAAACTTTTTCTCTGAACACTTCGTTACATACACTTACGAAGTGTAAATATAAATATAAACCTCAAGCATCTGCTCGGAAAATTGCATACTGCCACAAATCGTAATAATCATAAATTTCCTCCGTCCTAATCGCCAATCGCTATTCGCTAATCGCTTCCGCCAGCAGGCGGATTACCGTCCCGCCTCGGGGATCGTCAAATACTTATTGGCCGAAATATGCCACTGGCTCGGATCAGCCGTTTGAATCTCGTCCCACATCGCCCGCGCCTCATCGGTATAGAGTTTTTTATCGCGAATCATTTTACGGAGGTTGTGCAACTTCTTGGGCAAGTTATGGCCCTGTTCTTCGAGCTCTTTGAGTTCAATATCGATGTCCAGATTATCAGCATCTTTAACGATTTTTGCTTCTTGTGTATCACGGCGCTCATAGGCCGTAACAACATCTATAAAGCCAGTCAAAACTGTTCCGGCAAACATATCCGCCAGTGCCCGCGGTTCATCAGCCTTAACATAGACCTTCTGGACATAGGAGAGATCAGAAACGCGCGTTTCAGCCACGTCGTGGAGTAGGGCCATTAAGGTAATTTTCGACTCATCAAGTTTTTGGCCACTCCGGCGCGCCAAAATCAAAGCCAAAAAAACAACCCGCACGGAGTGTTCAAGATCAGAGGCGCAATGCGTCGCCAAATGTTGCAACCAGCCGCGGGGCACATAGCGCAAGCTACCGATTTCAAACAGGAGGTCGAGATCGTGATGCATCTGTGAAATCCTTTCATCATCTTTCACATTCCCACTCGTCGAGTGGAAAT
>JBBTZN010000123.1:0-2947 GCA_038061355.1 Patescibacteria group bacterium
AAAGTTTACCAAGAGATCACTGAAAAAATGAATGGAGTGGTCAAGTCAGGTACTATAGATATCACATTATGAAATCAGACAATAAACCAATTAAAATTACTTCTTACTTGTCCTTCAAAGTAAAAAACTCTCAATGTACCTACGGGTACATCTCAAGTTTTTTACTTCTCCAGGACGGCGTAATAAATCAATTTTTATTTGATTTCTTTCATCCGATTTCATAATGTGATATCTACAGGAAAGCAATGATTCAAGTTTCCGCCAATCATATGAACGAACTCGTAACTATTCTGCCAGCCTACGACTTTATTGTGGTGGGCGAACTTCACGGTTCGGTTCAAAACGCACCTATCATGCAAAACCTGCTGGCCCTGATTCTGACTGCCACGGGCCGCGCTGGAATCGCTTTTGAATGGCCAATTAGCCAGAACGACCAAATTGCCCTGCGCGCCTACGTCAACGGCGGACCAGTACCGGCTGCTTTGCCGCCATTTTTTCTCAATTCTGACGGCCGGTTTACCCGCCAGCATGCCGATCTGTTAGCTTGGCTCCGCCGCTCCCATCGACTGGGCAATGCGATTGACATTCACTTTTTTGATGAAGATAACGATCCGGGCGATCCTGAAGAACGGCTGGCCCATGCCCTCGAACAGATTCACCAGCTTGAGCCAGCTACTCCCCTCCTAGTTGAGACCGGCAACTTCCATGCCCGTAAGCAATCAGACCGACGGCAGCTGCCGATGGCAGCCCGCCTAACGGCCGAGTACAAAGTGTTTACCATTTTTTTACGTTATCTCTCTGGACTTATCGATGTCGAAGGCCGGCACCGTGACGTAACTCTGGCAGCTTCTCAGAAACAAAACCCTAATAAGTATTTTGATGCGGTCATCGAAATCGCCCAATCAGAACCAGCCGAACAACTTACCGACTTGACAACAATCCGCGATTTGCTATGTCTTAACCAGACTTGATGGGACAACTCATCGGGTCGTACCCTAACGAAAGGAACCTAGCCAATGATCCCATTTCTCGTTCAGTCAGCGGAGAAACCCGCACACGATGATGAGCTGGTGTCGTCTCCCGAGGAGGGTGGCGAGGATCAGCTGATGGATCCCGGAGCGGGCACGTTCCACACCCGCTGCGGCCATCCGCGCCGACGCGACGACTGATCGACCCTTAGCTTTTGGCCACCCCTAGGGCGGACACAAGCCAAGCCGATCGTTGTCGGTGTCGATCGATGATTAATGCCGCCTGGTTTACACCGTGGCGGCATTGCATTTGCCTTCGAATTAATTCTATGAACTATCATTTATTGAGTTAAGTAACAAATCTAAGCCTAATCTCTGTTCCCTAATCTCTAATCGCCATTTTCTAATCTCTATGTCTTAATCTCTAATCGCTAATCTCTGATCGCTTCGAAAATTACATTCGCGCCGGCACTTCGATTCCAAGCAATTCCAAACCTCGAGAAAGTACCTGGCTGGTAAATCGCGCCAACGCGAGGCGCGTTACCTTGAGTTCTTCAGTTGAGCTTTTAATTACTGGCACTGCATCGTAAAAAGCGGTAAATGTCTGGGCTAAATCAAACAGGTAAGTCGTAATGTGGTCGAGGCGATAATCGTCAGAGGCACGGGTTAGGACGATAGGAAACGTTGCTAATGCCCGCAACAGGGCCTGCTCCTGCGGTTCGATAAGCAGTTCTGCATCAATCGTACCAACCGCCTCGCCAGCCTTCGCAATCAGAGAATTAATCCGCACCACCGCGTACTGCAAATACGGAGCGGTATTACCGTCAAAACTAATCATCCGCTCCCACGAAAAAACGTAATCTTGGGTGCGGACATTGGCCAAATCGCCATACTTGAGAGCCCCAATCCCTATCGTGTGGGCAAGCTGGGCTTGTTCAGTTGGCGCCATCGTCTCTTCTCGATCGGCCAGCTTTTTAGCAATCAGTTCACCGGCCCGTTTTTCGGCCTCATCGAGCAAATCAACCAGCTTAACCGTGCCGCCTGATCGGGTTTTAAACGGCTTTTTATCTTCACCCAAAATTGTCCCAAACGCCACATGAACGGCACGAACCTGATCAAGCCAGCCGACTAGCCGTGCCGCGGCAAAGAGCATCGCAAAGTGATCGCTCTGGCGAACATCTACCACATATATCAGGTGGGTCGCGTGATCGTTAAGCAGCGAGGAACGTAGCGTTGCCAAATCCGTGGTCGCATAATTATAAGCCCCATCTTTTTTTTGCAGAATCATCGGCGCTTCGTAGCGGTACGGTTGGCCGGTGGCGGGGTCAGTATAATCCTGCAAAAAAAGACACTGCGCGCCGTCACTTTCTCGCACTAAGCCCTTCTCTTTGAAAAAATTGACAATATCTGACAGCTGATCGTTGTAAGTACTCTCCCCGCGCAAGTCCGTATCAGTTAACAACACGCCCAACCGCTGGTAAATCATATTGAACGCAAGCATTGATTCTTTAAACAAATATTCCCAATATTGCTGCGTTTCAAGGTCTCCAGCCTGCAGTTTAACCACCCGCCCGCGAGCCCGCTCCTTAAAATCATCATCCTCGTCAAAACGCTGCTTGGCGGTTTGATACAGTTTTTCAACTTCATCCATGGTTATATCTTGGTCAACCGACACGCCAGTTTCGAGCATGTGCTCGATTAATTCACCAAACTGGGTACCCCAGTCGCCCAGATGATTTTGGCGAATAACCGTGTGGCCAATAAAAGTATAGAGACGCGTTAAGGCATCACCAATCAAGGTTGAACGAATATGGCCCACATGCATCGGTTTAGCGATGTTGGGTGAAGAGTAATCAATCACAACGCGTTCGGGTTGCACCGCGAGTGGCTGCCCGTAGTGGTCGCCTTCGCGCGCAAAATCAGCAAAAACCTGTGTCGCAAAAACGCTCGTGTTAAACGTAAAATTTAAAAAACCATTC
>JBBTZN010000124.1:0-3017 GCA_038061355.1 Patescibacteria group bacterium
CTGATAAAAAAACAAAGCAGAGACAGGCCAGGATACCACCGAGCAGCTTGCCAGCACCGAAAGCCAAAACCAAACGGCTGCCCACAGAATAGTAACTGAATCGGCGCCCTTGGAAATTACCTCTGGGGAAAATAACCACATAGCCATGTTGACAAACGCCATTAGGTACATAGTCAAAATAATGGCGCGAACCATGCCGTAGACGCTGTAACGCAGGCTAACTCGCCCGAGCGGAAGATCGTCGATGATGCGTTGCCAGCCGTGGCGAATGGCGCCGAGCAACTGGGGCGCGGCCGCGATCAGAAACGCTCCCGCACCGCCGATCAAAACACCGATCCACCAGAAGGCTGGAGCCACCTTCCAGCTGATGTGAAAGCCCAGACCGGCGCCGATAGCGCAGGCCAAGGCGATATGCAAATTCGTCATCATTTAAGGAACAACCCCCTTCACGATATTTAGGACTTTCACACTATCTCCTAAACCCCAGAATGTAGTGACCCAATAAATTCCTAGAGTTCCCCGAAAGTGAAAGTACTTAATTCATATATATATACGAACCGCTATAAAAATCAAATGTCAAAACGATAAAATTGGTTTGGTAGAGATTTCGTAGTTTAGTTGGGACTTTCTCATTTTCTCCTCCATTCGGCTTGGTAAAGTCAAAAATATGAAAGTCGGCATATTGCAAAAAATTAGGCCCCGGAGTGAACTCCGAGGCCGTCGTGGCTCTGTCAGGCGATCTTCTGGTATTCCCGGACGTCGGCGATGACGCGGTAGGGCACCCTGATTGGTGCCGACTTGGACTCGCAGTGGACGTCGATGTACTCGACGTACTCGCCGTCGGACTGTACCGTCCAGGTATGGGTCAGATGCCGCTCGCCATCCGTGAAGACGATGCTAACAACTGCCATGCCCGCCAGTTCGGGCTCGCCATGGAACTCCTCAATCTTTCGTTCGAATTCGGCGCGTACCATGTCCATGATACCTCCTAAATTGTGGTTCACGCCCCACTTGAGGCGTGGTCTAAAAAGACATTATATTATTAGCACAGGCGGGCAAACTTGTCAAGGTAGCGAAAGCTGGTGTGAAAAGCAATTTGAAAAAATAAACACAAAGGGTCTCTGCGCTTTCATTTTGACTTTTTTAGGACTTTCTCACTTTTCGTCATTGCGAGCCGCAGCGAAGCAATCTCTAATCGAGATAACCAGATCGCCACGGTCGCCACGGCGACCTCGCGATGACAATGGAGGGAAAATAAGAAAGTCCTATTTTTCTTATTAATTTGTAATTTAGGGACGCTTCTGATTAAACCTGACAAAAGAAGAAATTATGTAAAAACTTCTTGAAATTCTTGTTTGTAGCAAAAAAATCCTCCTAAAAACCGTCGATTCAAAACGTAATCTTTTTATGCCGTAGCATGATACTTTGCAAAATGCCGATCGCGATGAAATTCGTAATTAGGGCTGTGCCGCCATGCGAGACAAAGGGCAGCGGGATACCCGTCACCGGGGCCCAAGCTAGATTCATGGCGATATTAATTACGACTTGCGTTAAGAATAAAAACGCGATGCCGACAGCCACTAGATAGCCAAACTGATCGCGCGAAACTTGGGCCACCCGAATAACTCGGAGAATCAAAAATGTCAGTAATGCAATCAAGACTAATGAACCAACTAAACCTGTCGCCTCCGCGACCCCGGCAAAGATAAAATCCGTATGCGCCACCGGTAAAAATTCTTGCTGCGACTGACTCCCCTGCCCCAAACCCTGGCCAAAGAGCCCACCAGAACCAACCGCGATCAAGGCCTGCAGCACATTGTAACCCGCACCATAAGGGTCGGCGGCCGGGTTTAGAAATGTCGCCACTCGCGTGCGTTGGTAGTCAGCCAAAAATTGCCAGATGATCGGTAGAGATGCCACCCCGACCGCCACTGCGCCGAGCAAAATTTTTCGGGCCACGCCACCAGCCCAAAACATACCAAAAGCAACAATCATTAAAACAAGAGCCGTTCCAAGATCGGGTTGCACGAGTACCAAACCGATTGGAACAGCTAAGAGGACGGCCAGCCAGAGATAATCGCGCCGAATCAGTTCTTCTCGATCAGCAAAAAAACGGGCCAACAGGAGCACCATCGCTAGTTTGGCTAATTCTGACGGCTGTAGATTAAAAAACCCACCTATATCCAGCCAGCGTCGCGCCCCAAAAATTACCACGCCAAACCGTTCAACAGCGATGAGCAGAATGACGACTAACAGATAAAAATACCCAACCAACCCGCGCCAGTTACGATAGTCAAATCGAGAAACGGCCATCATAACGACGAACCCCAAACCAGCATAGATTCCCTGGTTGATGGCCAGACTAACTCGGCTGGTGCCATAAGTCAGGGACGTGATTGTCGCGATCCCGATACCCACCAGTAAAACAGGCACCAAATACAGCCACCAATCGAGTGGCCAGCGCCAAAAAATAGGTAGACGGAGACGAAACTTCATACCCGCCTAATCCTTAAGTACGAGATAGAGAATCCGTCCGTCAATTTCGACTTTACCTTCTGTCAGGCCAGGCTCTTTTTGGAACTTCGTTGTCTCCATCCGTCGAAGATACTTTGACTCTCTAAAAAACTGCTCAAAATCCGCTTCACTTGTCTCCCAACTAGCGGTCACTACAGCGGCCACATCTAAACCCTTCTTTTTTCTTAAAGACTGAACAAGTCGCACCAACTCCCGCTCAATCCCCTCTTGCCTTAGTTCTGGCGTAATCTCTGCGTCAAGAGTAATGCCAAGTTCTCCCCCACTCTGCCAATCAAATTGATACACATTAAGTTCTTCTCGCAGTATCTTGATAAGTTCATTATTCGTAATAATCAAACCGGTAATGTTTGCTTTGGCTAATGGTTGACGAACCTTAATACCGACTACACTTCGCTGGGCATGACCCATTTCAACGAGCTTTCTAACTGTGGCCATCTCTTCAAGAAGCGGCTGATTAAAATAAGTAGTTTCTACTGTTGGCC
>JBBTZN010000125.1:0-5720 GCA_038061355.1 Patescibacteria group bacterium
CTGATAGCGCCCCGGAGACAGGTTCGTCAGAGTATGTTTATTTGGAGGCATCGCCTTACCATTTAAGGAAATTGTAAGCTGATCGTCAGGATGAACTGTCAGATCAAGCAAACTCGTTTTAACGATACGGAAAGGACTCTGTAAAATCTGATAACCGCTGGCCTTAAATAACAGCCAACCCGCAAAAATAACCATCATCAGAAAAAAAATAGCCAAAACTAGCGCATAAGTTCTCGAAGGTAAATGATTTCCCATACACCTATCGTAGGCTATTTTGACACAGTTGGTCAAAGGCAGGGTTGAGACTGACGCTATGATTTGCTAAACTTGCTCCGATGCCATCCTTCCATATCACGGGCGGCAAAACCCTCCGTGGCACAGTTAAAACACCTGGCTCAAAAAACGCAGTTCTTCCTCTAATGAGTGCTGCTCTTCTTTTTAACGTACCCGTTACGCTGAAGAATGTTCCCGAAGTACGCGATGTGACGGTGATGAAAGACCTTCTCCGAGCGATCGGCGCGACGGTCGATGATAGTAAAGTGAATATCATGACGATTACACCCCCGGCCAAGATGACTACAAACCTCCCCATCAAGCTCGTTTCGTGTCTTCGGGGCTCGGTTCTTCTTCTGGGGCCGATTCTCACCCGCCAGCAGCAAGTGACACTGCCGCAGCCAGGCGGCGATGTCATTGGCAAACGCTCCATTAGTCAACACCTCATTGGCCTCGAAGCCATGGGGGGCATGATCGACCAGAAAAATAATCGCTACGCTTTAAAAGGGCGTTTACATGGTGCTGACCTTTATCTTGAAGATGCTTCCGTAACAGCCACTGAAAATCTGGTGATGGCTGCCAGTCTGGCTCATGGCCCAACCACTATTCGCCATGCTGCCGAAGAGCAACACGTTATTGCCCTCTGTCAACTCCTCGCCGAAGCCGGGGCCGATATTTCCGGGATCGGCACTTCCGAAATTCGGATTACCGGCCGCGATGGTCAGCCTTTTAACAAGTCAGTCACTTTTACCATTCCACCGGATGAAATCGACGCCGGTACTTTCGCGATTGCCGCTTTAATCACGAAAGGCAAAATCACGATTGATCCTTATCCAGCCCATACCCTCCGACCCCTGACGGAAAAACTAACCAACCTCGGGGCAAAATTTACTCCTAACCCAAACGGCCAAGCCATGACCGTGAGTGTTGGCGAGAATCTCCACCCCCTCGCCTGTAAGGTTGGCCCCGCCCCCGGTTTTCCGACTGATCTTCAACCGCCAATGGCTGTTCTGGCCACCCAGATCAAGGGTTGGAGCACTATCCATGATTGGATGTACGACAACCGCTTTGGTTATGTCGAAGAACTCCTCAAGTTTGGGGCCCATATTGTCCCCTACGATCAACATCGCATCGCCATTGCCGGCCCAACCCCACTTTCCGCCCAACATATTTACTCACGCGATATTCGCGCCGGCATTGCTTTTGTTTTAGCTGCCCTCGTCGCCGAGGGAACCTCGGTGATTGATCACGCCAGCATCGTCGAACGTGGCTATGCTAACCTCGCCGGCCGTCTCAAAAAACTCGGCGCCGAGATCGAACGCCAAGACTAATTAAGAGATTCGTAAGGTCTGGAGATAGTATGCTACTCAAACGATTGGGGATCGATTTAGGCACCCGCAATATCCTGGTTTACGTCTCGGGCCGCGGCATTGTTATTAACGAGCCCTCGGTTGTCGCCATTGATGCGGCCACCAATCGCGTGATGGCTTTTGGCGAAGAGGCCCGTCAAATGCTTGGCCGCACGCCTGACTCAATTATTGCCGCCCGACCACTCCGAGACGGGGTTATCGCCAACTATCGCATTACCGAAGCGATGCTTCGCCACTACCTTAATAAATTGGCCGGGCCCATTCGCTTCATTCGGCCAGAAATTATGGTGGCCGTGCCCGCCGGCGTCACTTCAACCGAACGACGAGCTGTTATCGAAGCCTGTACGCAATCAGGAGCCAAACAAGCCTATATTATTAAAGAACCCATCGCCGCCGCTCTTGGCGCCGGTGTGCCGATTGCCACACCCTCGGGCCATATGGTGATTGACATTGGCGGTGGTACAACCGAAGTAGCCGTGATCGCCCTAGGAGATATCGTTGCTGCCACTTCAGTCCGAGTCGGCGGTAATAAAATTGACGAAGCAATTACCAACTACATCCGCAAAAAATACAATCTTGTGATTGGTGAAAGTACTGCCGAACAGGTTAAAATACAGGTTGGCGCCGCCACTCCCCTTAAAAAAGAACTTCAGATGGAAGTTTCCGGTTCAAACACGATTACCGGCCTACCCGAATCCCTAATCGTCACCAGCCAAGATGTGATTAATGGTATCCGCGAACAACTTGGTGAAATTATTGCCGCCGTTAAATCCGTCTTGCAAAAAACACCGCCGGAACTAGCCTCGGATGTGATGGATAAGGGCGTCGTTATGACAGGCGGGGGAGCGATGCTACGCAACCTCGACCAACTCTTAACTCAAGTCACCGGTGTGCCTTGCCAAGTCGCTGACGAACCGCTACTCTGCGTGGCGAAAGGGACTGGTATCGCTGTTGAGCATCTTGACGCCTACAAACGGAGTGTTTTATGGGCACGATAGGTCAGCTTCTTAGCTTCTTAGCTAATTAGCTTGTTAGGCGAGCGAATCTATGGTTGAATTTCGATCTAAAAAGTTAAGAAGATATCAGTTAAGAAGCTTGTTATGATTATCATGATCGATGCTTCGAGAGCTCTTCATCCCCAACCAACAGGTATTGGATGGTATTGCCAGGAGATAATTCGGGCCCTGCTTGATCTCGAAGAAGCGCGCCAGCACGAATGGTTGCTCCTAGCACCCGACACCCCTTTAGAAAATCATCCACTCTATCGATTGCCAGACTATGCCAAATGGCAAATCGTTCCGGGCAGGCGAGCTTGGACCTGGCTTCACCTTAGTTGGTTTTTTGCCAGGCACCCAAAATTCAGACAAGCCGTTTTTTTCGTACCCGGCCATACTTTGCCATTCATCACACCTAAAAAAAGCGTGGTCGTTATTCACGATTTCGCTTTTCGCTATTTTCCAGAGGCCTACGGTCGCCTCAAAGCCTGGTGGCTTAATCACGAGCTGGCCCGTTCCGCCGCCAAAGCCGCCACAATTATTGTGCCATCATTAGCCACCGCCCGAGATCTCACCACCTCCTACAAAACTCCCGCCAAGCAAATCAAAGTAATTGCTCACGGCGTTGATCACGAACACTACCAACCTCTGACAGAAGCTGAAAAAATGGGCTTACCTGCTCCTATTCGACAGGCCGGTTCGTACTTCCTTACCCTCGGTCGCGTTGAGAAACGAAAAAATAGCCGGCGGATTCTTGACGCCTACCGAGAGTTTCGCGAAACAAACACCGAGACCCACACGAAGCTCATTTTTATCGGTAAACCCGGCTATGGTTGGCCAGAAATAAATACGACCTATCAACAACTACCAACTCATATAAAGAAAGATGTGTTGATTCTAGGTTATCAGCCCACAGATCTCGCTCTCCTATGGCTCAAAAATGCTCAAGCTCTTATTTATCCTTCACTCTACGAGGGTTTCGGTCTGCCTATTCTAGAAGCGCAGGCCGCCGGCGTGCCCGTTCTGACCTCGACTGCCAGCTCGCTGCACGAGGTAGCCGACCAAGCCGCCATTTTTGTTGACCCCTCAAACACGAGCGAACTTACCGCTGGCTTAAATAAGCTCTCGACCGACCGAACCCTTCTAATCAGACTCCGTCAAAAAGGCATGGCGAATGCTCAAACATTCACTTGGCAGAAAGCGGCACAGCAGACTCTGACCACCTTGCTCGCTGTCGGCGAAAAAAAGTAGGGGTATGGCAACCAATCGCTTCAAAATCAAGGCGCCCTTTAAGGCAGATGGTGATCAACCCCAAGCTATCAAGCAATTAATTGATGGTCTTAAAAACCACCAAGCTGCCCAAACCCTTTTAGGGGTCACTGGTAGCGGCAAAACCTTCACCATCGCCCATGTCATTGAGGCCATCCAGCGGCCGACTTTAGTGATGGCACCCAATAAGACCCTGGCTGCTCAACTCGCTTCAGAATTTCGACTTTTCTTCCCTAATAACAGTGTTGGCTATTTTGTAAGTTACTACGACTACTACCAGCCCGAAGCCTACGTTCCCTCCACCGATACCTACATTGAAAAAGAAACCGATATTAATGACGAAATCGACCGTCTCCGCCACGCGGCCACCGCCGCTCTTTTATCCAGGCGCGATGTGATTATCGTCGCTTCAGTTTCCTGTATTTATGGCCTTGGTTCACCAGAAGAATACGCTGCCCAAAATCTCTGGCTGGCAGTTGATAATTGGCAATCACGCGAAGAAATCCTGGCCAAACTGGTCAATATTTTTTATACCCGCAGTGAGATTTTGAAACGTGGCACCTTCCGCGCCCACGGTGGCACCATCGAAATTATGCCGCCCGACCGCGAAAATATTCTCCGCCTTGAAATTGGTAAGAACGGTATCCAAAGTATCGCGGAATTTGACGGCTTAACCCGCGCGCCTGTCAGAACCTACACCGAGACCGTGATCTTTCCCGCCAAACATTTTATCGCCAGCGAAGATATGATGAAGCGCGCCCTAACCTCGATCGAAACTGACCTCGACAAAAGTCTCAAAACTTTTGAAAAGGAAGGGAAATTGTTAGAAGCCGAGCGGCTTGAACGGCGCACCCGCCAAGACCTTGAGCTCTTGCGCCAAATCGGGACCTGCCCGGGCGTTGAAAACTACAGTCGCTACTTTACGGGTCGGGCTTCCGGTGAAGCACCCTCCACCCTTATCGACTTCTTTCCGAAAGATTTTCTCCTGGTCGTCGACGAATCGCATGTCACCATTCCCCAAATTGGCGGCATGTATGAAGGCGACCGCGCCCGCAAACAAAACCTCGTTGATTACGGCTTTCGTTTGCCAGCGGCGCTTGATAATCGCCCGCTCAAATTTAGCGAATTTGAGGCTAAAATAAACCAGGCAATCTATGTCTCAGCGACACCAAGCCGTTATGAGCTCGACCACAGTCGAGCTGCCGTGCGAGTAGCGAATAGCGAGCAGCAACTCGAAAAGGAAGCAGTCGGCGACGTTCCTATTCGCCATTCGCCATTCGCCATTCGCTCCGAAGGCATCATCGAGCAAGTTGTTAGGCCAACCGGATTGATTGATCCAGAGATCATTATTAAAACGGCTACCAATCAAATTAGCGATGTCATCAAAGAAATTGCGAAGGTTACGGCCGACAATGATCGCGTCTTAATTACCACCCTGACTAAAAAACAAGCCGAACAGTTACAAACCCATCTGACAGAAAAGGGATTTTTGGCCGGCTATCTTCATTCAGAGGTTGATACGCTCGAACGGATCAAGACGCTCGAAAAACTGCGCCGCGGCAACATCGATATCTTGGTTGGTGTCAACTTGCTGCGCGAAGGTCTCGACTTACCAGAGGTGGCCCTGGTTGCCATACTTGATGCCGACAAAGAGGGCTTTCTTCGCTCGGAAACTTCCCTTATTCAAACTATGGGTCGGGCCGCCCGCAATATCCGCGGTCGGGTTATTCTCTACGCTGATCGCACAACGGGCTCGATGGAGCGAGCGATTGCCGAGGCCAAGCGTCGTCGCCAGATTCAAGTCCAATACAAC
>JBBTZN010000126.1:0-1828 GCA_038061355.1 Patescibacteria group bacterium
TTTCCCCCTTGCGGAGGTGATGCCCGGGCTAGAGGAATCACACCTCTACGAAGGACTACCGCCCAGATAGATGGAGACTGCCTGCCTATTTTTTAAAAAACGCCCCCTGTCTGGGAGGCGGTCTGCTTGCTGCTCTGGTGATCTGGACTTCGTGCAACTAAACGATCGCCTCCCTAAGTGGGAAGAGGCAAATAAGACCGTTAATAACGAAGCTTGTCTGTTTCATAACTAATTAAAAGCCTAGCCTGTGGAAAAATTCTTGTCAACCCCTCACATGAAGATGGACAGTGCTCCGCACTCCTGACATGTCAGTCCATTTCATGTGAGGGGTCAAGTAGAATTGACGAAAAAATTGAGAAAATTTTGTCCACGCACGGCCACAATCTCCGCCTCGCTCCACCCATTGGCAGCGAGCATCTGCCAAAGGTGAGGGAGTTGGCCAACCGTCTCTAAACCCTTCGGCGGGCCAGATAGAATACCAGCAAAATCCGTACCCACGCCTACACGTTCCAAACCAAGATCTTCTCTTAAAGCTTCAAAATGAAGCACGACATCATCAACTGTTGACTGGCTATGTGTCGTCAAGTGCGAGCGCGCGAAACTGACGCCCACCCAACTCGGACGTTCTCGCAGAGCGTGAAGCTGTCGTTTAGTCAAGTTCCGTGGCGAATCAACCAATTCACGAGCATTCGAGTGGCTGGCCATGATTGGTCCACGATATACTTCGAGCACATCCCAAAAACTCGTTTTATTTAAGTGCGAAACATCAAGCAATACGCCCAACCGTTCCATTTCCGCGAGAAACTCTTTACCCAAATCTGAAAGGCCTCCCTTGCTCAACGCTCCGCCGGCATATTGATTGGCCGTGTTCCACGTTAAAGTAAGAGCCTGGCCGCCAAAAGCCACAAATTGTTCAAGCCCAGCTGGCTCCTCGATGGGATGGGCACCCTCTAAGTGGAGAAGTAGTTGAACTTTTTCGGTTTGAGTCGGGTCAATCTTTTCGCCGGGCAGGAGAACGTGGAAACTCGGACTATCTTCAATGGTCTGACGGAAATGCAACCACTGTTGCCAGGTTTCTGATGGTGTAAATGCTCGCGCGGACGCTTCGTGGTAGTGGTATGGGCAAAGGCTGGCAAACAACACTAGTGGCCGGTGCACTTTAAGGCTAACCATCGTCAGCTGTGCATCATCTTTAGGCACAGTCAAATAACGGAGATCACCGCGAAATTCAGAAATCAGATCGGTATGGCCAAGAACAGTCAATGAATCAGGCATTACTTTGAGCCTGTTCTAAGACCGACCAAATATGTTCCGCCGCCTCGAGATCATCAATCGTGTTGACCCCCAGCGCCTCACGGGGGTCAGACAGTTGATAACTGGCCAGCGTCCGGCCGGATTGGACGGCTATTTCAATTAGATCAGTTAAATAACATTCTCCGGTGGCCGGATTCGATTTGACCTCCGGCAAGACTTCGGCTAACCAGGCCGGATCAGCCACATAGCAGCCAGCGTTGATTTCTTTAATCATTTTTTCATCATCCGTCGCATCCTTAAATTCGACATCACGCAGAATCCGACCTTGTCCATCACGAACAATCCGCCCATAACACGCCGGATCATCCAGAAACGCGGTGGCCAATGTTAAGACTGCCCCCTGGTCTTTATGCGCCCCCAAGAGCGATTGGAAAGTAGTTGGCAAAAACAGAGGGTTGTCGCCATAAATCAGATACGTCGGTTCTTGAGGATTAAGGAGTGGTAAGGCTTGCCGGACGGCATCTGCTGTTCCAAGCAAGTCCTTTTGGATCGCAAATTGGACAGTTGGGAGAGT
>JBBTZN010000127.1:0-1789 GCA_038061355.1 Patescibacteria group bacterium
CGGCGACAAGGGCAAATAAACGATCAAAGTACCAGCCTTTTTTACCAGAAATTACTAAGGAGAGATCAGGAAAATCCCCGGCGATTTTGGCAAAAACCCGAACTAAAAACTCGAGATTTTTGCGTGGGTTCAAAGTGCCAAGATGAACAAGGTAGGGGCCAGGGATATGATACTTGGCCCGAATCGCTCTGGTAGCTAGAGTATCAGTAGTCGGTTGATATTCGGGGCCAGCCGCAAGGTAGACAACCGTAATTTTTTGCTCTGGCACACCAATCTCGCGCATGAGGTCACGTTTTGTATGCTGCGAATCAGCAATAATATGATCGGCCCGACCATAGGTAAACGGCATCCACCGGGCAAAATACTGCCGCGACCAGTAGGGAATATCCTTCCCAAAAAGCCGCGCGATCGAATCATGAACAGTTACAACCACCTTCGCCCGCGTCAGGAGTGGGGCAGAAAATCCTGGCTGATGAAGCAGTTCGGCCTGAACTTTGACCGCTTGTCTGGGGAATCCCAGCTGATCCCAACGCCAGCGTTCCGGTACGGAGTAATCGTTGGAGACTTTCTCTGGGCCAATCAGGGCATAGGTAAATTCTGGAGCACACTCGGCGAGAGCTTGGACAAGATAATTTGTATAGACACCAATGCCCGTTTTTTGGGCCAGGGTGCTTTGAATATCAATAGCGATTGTCTTTTTTACAGCCGTCATTCTCGTATCCCTTCGGAACGTTTAATCACCTGTAGAAAATCTTCTGGAATCACTCCCAGTAGCCAAATCAACGTCAAATAGACAGCCGCCCCCAGGCCAACCGGTAGAACAACCATCAGATTGCGGACCGGCCAGATGACCGCCATCATAATCAGCGCCGCGAGCAGAGTTCGCGCTAAACGACCCTGGTGAAGAATGAGCGGCAGATTGGCCCGAGCGACGCGGGCCCAGCTCCAGGCCATGTAGCTTTCGGTAATCAGCGTGACGATGGCCGCGGCCAGGTAACTGCCACGAGGAATAAAGATAAGGTTAAGACTAATATTGAGGATAACGGCGATAATACCCGGGCGAATTAAAGCCGACTGTTTGCCATAGGCAACCACCACCGGCCCCCAGAGATTGCCAAGATAAACCGGGATGAGGGCAAGCGCCAAGATCATTAGGATATGGACAGCAGTCACGGGTTGACCGGCAACGGTAATTGTTGAGGCAACAACGAATTCTTGCCCCGCCACCAAACCAACCGTGCCGCGAGCAAGCACAATCAGCCCAGCAACTGTCCCCAAGACAATAATCATTAAGACATCGTAGGCGGCTTGAATAACACGCCGCAAACGGTCGTTATCCTCCGTAATAAGTTTTGTAATAACAGGAAAAACCGTGCCCATAAAGAGGCCCGGAATGATCGTCAAAAACTCAAAGACTTTATACGGGGCGCCATAAATACCAACATCACTTGGGTCACGGAGAATCGAAAGAATGACCGTGTCAATTTTAAAGTAGATTACACCGAGCATCGTCACGACTCCCAGCGGCCAAGCCTCAACAAAAAAGAGATGCCAGAGAGATCTATCAAAAGCAAAGTGGAGCGGTAGGCGGCGACGAAGATAGCTGTAGGTAATGATAAGATTTAAGAGATTGGCAACAAGATAATAGGTGAAAATTATTGCCAATGGTACGCTGGCTTTTAAGCCAGCCAAGAGAAGAATCAGGAGAAGACTGCGGCTGACAACATCCCCAACCACCGCTTTTTGCATTTCTTGATGCGCCTGGAAAACCCCAATCAGGGTGGTATTC